>DNHM01000199.1 GCA_003485885.1 Acidimicrobiaceae bacterium | reverse complement strand
GCACAGATTCGGCCGGGGGAGGGCTGCCGGTGATTCGATAGGGGGTTTCTAGATCGCTGAGCAGGATCCGCCCACCTGGACCACTTCCCGACACGCGTCGGAGGTCGATTCCTTGTTCAGCGGCGTACCGGCGTGTCGAGGGCGATGCCTTGATTCTTGGCATCGTAACCTCGGGTGCCGTTGGTGTGCTTTCGTCGTCGACAGCCGCTGTATCGATGGAGATACCATCGATGATCGCGATAACTTCGCCGACCATGATCAGGTCGCCAACCGCGCCGCCGAGTTCCACGATGGTTCCTGTGATGGGTGCAGGTAGCTCGGCATTTGACTTGTCGGTCATGACTTCGATCAGCGGTTGATCGCGAGTGACCTGGTCACCTACGGCCACGAGCCAGTTGATGATTTCAGCTTCTTCGAGCCCTTCACCGATATCGGCGAGCCTGAACTCGTGCCTCATGGTGCGGCGTTGATCAGTTTGTTCACGGCAGCCTCGATACGTCGGACATCAGGGACATAGGTGTCTTCGAACATTCCGACGGGATACGGCGTGTCGAAACCAGATACTCGGATCGGCGGAGCTTCGAGCGAATAGAAGGCGTGCTCATTAATGGTGGCCATGATCTCCGCTGCGAAACCACCCGTGGGCACGGCTTCTTCGACAATCACTACCCGGCCGGTTCGTTCAACGGCAGCCACGATGCTGGCAATGTCGAGGGGGACGAGTGAGCGGAGATCGAGCACGCCTACCGAGATGCCTTGTTCCGCAAATTGGCGGGAGACCCGGACAGCAACTTCGACCTGATAACTCCAGGCAATGATGGTGACATCGTCGCCTGGGCTGGCCCATCGGGCCTTGCCGAAAGGAACCCGGTGCTCACCTATGGGCACCGGACCTTTTATGCCCCGGTAACCCCGAAGTGGCTCCAGGAAAACAACTGGGTCAGGATCACGAATTGCCTCGGTTAAGAGACCCTTCGCATCAGCAGCCGTTGCTGGTGTCACGATCTTGAGGCCGGCAATGTTGGCCAGCTGACCCTCGAGCGAGTCGCTATGCAGTTCGGGCGTGCGAACGCCACCACCAAAGGGGACTCGAATCGTGATACCCATCGAGAAGCGGCCCTGGGTGCGATAGCGGAACCGAGCTATCTGTCCGGCGAGCTGGTGCATGGCCTGATAAGAGAAACCGAGGAACTGGATCTCAGGCACTGGGATCATGCCGCCTGCGGCAAGGCCAGCCGCAGCACCCAGAATAGCGGCCTCGGCTAGTGGCATATCGACAACACGTTCGTGGCCGAACTCGTCGAGGAGACCCTCGGTTGCGCGAAACACGCCGCCACTGAGAGCAACGTCTTCACCAAAGACCATTACTCGTTCGTCGCGGTGCATCTCCGCCATCAGCGTCTGATTGATGGCACTCACCATGGTGAGTGTTTCTTCATTGCGCAGTGTCCCTGAAGCGGTCTGGGCCTCTGACGCGGTCTGGTCACTCATGGTGTGCCTTGCAAGTACTCGATTAGCCCATTTCGTTGTTGTTGTTGACGTAACGTTGGGGTCGCAAAGACATGGTCGAACAGATCGGTCTGATGCAGCGGAAGGTTTGAAGCCCAGGCCCATGCGTCGTCTATGGCACGTTCGCCGGCGCGCTCTGCACCGGTTTGCATGGCTTGGTCCCAGATGCCGCGGTCTTCGAGCTGACGTCGGAAAACGATGAGAGGGTCCCGTTCTTTAGCTGCGGCCAATGCATCGGCTGGAACATAACGAGTCGGATCATCGGCAGTTGTGTGGGCGCCGAGTCGGTAATTGACGGCCTCGATGAGGGTGGCGCCTTTGCCGGCCAATGCCCGATCTCGAGCTGCGCCCACGACTTCGAAGACCGCGAGAGGATCGTTCCCATCAACGGTTACGCCTGGGATACCAAACGCTTCGGCTTTTGCGGCAAACCCTGCAGCGGCGGTCTGGCGGCTTGTCGGGGTGGAGATGGCCCACTGATTATTTGAGCACAGGAAGATCACGGGAACCTCGAGGACACCCGCCAGATTGCCAGCTTCGTAGAAGTCACCTTCGCTTGAGGATCCGTCGCCGAAGAAGGTGAGCGCGACACCAGGCTCCTTGCGCAGTTTCAGTGCCCATGCGAGGCCCACCGCGTGCAGGATCTGGGTAGCAAGCGAGATCTGTGGTGGGAAGACCCGAAGTGGTTCAGGAATATGGCCACCTTGGGGATGCCCGATAGCCCATGCCGCGAATCGGTGCAGAATCTCTGGGCCGTAACGGCCAAGACCCATGGGTTCGCGATACTGCGGCAACACCCAGTCATGGTCAGGGTCAAGCGCCCAGCTTGCTCCGACAACGGTGGCTTCTTGGCCGTTGATGGGTGCAATTGTGCCGATGCGGCCTTGGCGTTGCAGGCTCCACAGTCGGTCACTGGCGATCCTGGCCTTGATCATCTCGCAGAGCATGCCCACGAGGTCTTCGTTGTGCAGAGTTGACGCCACGGGCTGATCCTAGTGCGATCGCGTTGATTGCTTAGGGTGTGGATGGCTGTAGCTACTACCGTCGTCGGGTGACGACTCGACCTGTTCTGCCGTATGACGATCGTGGAGAGGGGCCAGCGCTCTTCTTCGTCCATGGATTCCTGAATGATGCGTCAGTGTGGACGGCGGTGATCGACGAGCTGGAGACAGACTTTCGGTGCATCGCTGTCGACCTGCCAGGACACGGCCGCAGCCCAGGTAACGGAGCAGGAACCTACGGCCGCGATCTCGTGCTGGGAGACCTTCGTGCGGTCATGGACGAAACCGAGTGCGGTCCCGTTGTCATGGTTGGCCATTCCCTTGGTGGCTATTTGTCGTTGGCGATGGCGATCGAAGATCCTCATCGGGTCACCGGACTGGGCCTGGTGGGTGCGGGACCTGGCTTCCGGAACCCGGACTCACGCGAGCAGTGGAACGATTCTGTGCGGACATTGGCAGCAGAACGCGACTTACCCGAGGGGATGGAAGTGATCTCCATGCATGTCGACGCCATGGTGATGGATCGGATGTCTGAAATTCAGGTGCCAGCTACCGTGATCGTGGGCGAACGAGACAAACGTTTCATGGCGTCGGCCGACGTCTTCGAGAAGTACCTCAATGTCTCCGGTCGCACGGTGGTCCCCGATGCCGGACACATGGTGCATGTCAAGGGAGCGCCTGGTGTTGCGGCAGCGCTGAGAGCAAGTTTTGGCTAATGCTGCCGGTGCGTGCGTGGCAGTGTGTTAGCGGCTGATCGAAGCTGACCCAGCGGCGAAGTCCTCTGGGGTCAACAGATTGACGTCATCATGGCTCAACGGCCGCGTACCAGAAGAGAGCCGCACCGCCTGATGGGATACTGCAGCCTCGAAGAGTCGGCGAGCAAACCGCGCGTTGCCAAAGCTCTCGGTGCGCAGAGCCGTCTGAAACTCGGTGACGAGTTGCTCGGTCGCTCCCGGTGCGAGCCGGTAATGAGCATCGGTGACCATCTTGTTGGCGATGGCCACAAGCTCAGGCGCGCTGTAGTCGGGAAAAGTGATTTCGCGCGCGAACCGTGATCGCAACCCGGGGTTGGACTCCAAGAAATGTTCCATGAGTTTTGGATATCCAGCGGCGATGACTACCAGATTGTCGCGGTGGTCTTCCATGCGTTTGACGAGCGTCTCGATTGCTTCGCTGCCGAAGTCGCCGGTGCGAGGACCCATCGGCGTGAGAGCATATGCCTCGTCGATAAATAGCACCCCGCCGAGTGCCTTACGCACGGCCCGACTGGTTTTGGTGGCGGTGTGACCGACGTATTGGCCTACGAGTCCGGCTCGGTCGACCTCGACCAGGTGGCCGACCTGGAGCAGACCCATAGCCCCATAGAACTCGGCGAGGAGTCGAGCCACGGTTGTTTTACCGGTTCCCGGATTTCCCAGGAACACCAGATGGTGAGTCAACGTGATGTTGTCGAACCCCTGTGCTTGACGTTCCTTCTGGACTTCGAGGAAGGCAAGGTGGGTGTCGACCTGCCGTTTGACGTCTGTGAGCCCAATAAGTGAGTGCAGCTCATCCTTGATGGTCGCCAGCGGCCGGGGTGGTTTCGGGGGCGCTGGCAGCAGAGGGGCGAGGCGTTTCTCGACGCCGAGTCGCTCGGCGGCATCGCGCGCGAGTTTGCCACCGTCGATAGCAGCTTTCCGGAGGCGTTCTCGTGGACCCACAGCGGACAACCGTATCGAGACTGTTGCCGACCGACGCTTACGACCTAGCTTCTACACAAGCAACAGGAGGAATCGAATGAGTTCAACAGGTGTGGCCGTGGTAACTGGCGCAAGCCGAGGCCTCGGGGCGGCGATCGCTGATCGACTCGCGTCCCAAGGTTATGCGGTGGGATGTTTGGCCACGAGTGCCGAGAGCGCTGCAGGAACGGCTGCGTCATGTGCATCCATACACGATGTGCAAACGGTGGCGTTGGGCGCACACGTGGAAGACCGCGAACAGTTGTCTGCGGCTCTGGAAAAGGTCGAGGCCGATCTCGGGCCTATCAGTTTGATGGTTAACAATGCCGGTATTGCCCACGTGGCGCCGTTCGAGGAACTTGACCCGGCTGACTTCCGGCAGATGGTCGACGTCAACCTCATGGGGGTCTTTCACGGCTCACAGCTCGCAGCGCAGCGAATGATTGCTTCGCAGACCCATGGGTCGATCGTGCAGCTTGGATCGATTGCTGGGATCAACGGATTTCCGAACCGCGTCGGTTATTGCGGGACAAAATCAGCGGTTCACCATATGACCAAGGTCATGGCCGTTGATCTGGCGCGCCACAAGATTCGGGTAAATACAGTCGCTCCTGGTTACATCCGTACCGACATGGTGCAGGACCTGATCGATGATGGCACGCTCGACGAGTCTCGCCTCACCGGTCGCATTCCAAATGGTGACCTCGGCACCCCCGCACACATCGCGTCGTGTGTGTCGTGGCTCGCTTCGGACGAGGCGTCGTACATCACCGGCGAGACCATCGCCGTCGATGGGGGATGGATTGCCTATGGACACATCTAGGAAATAACACCGTTGTATCGCTACTCAGTTGTTGGTGGAGCGTGCCGATGAACTGCATGGCTCGCCGCGACTCCGCCTCTGTTTGAGATGTCGTGGCGGTGGTCGTGCTCCTTGCGGCCATCGTGGGCACAGCGCTACCGACGGCTAGCACTCAAGAAATCGTGACCCAACGGACGCCGACGTCTTCGAGATGTGGGTTATCGCAATCGGTTCTCGCCGGGCACCTTCGTGCTCGGTTACAAGTTGTCGCCGACCGACGTTCGCGAGGTGATGACGGTCGCCGATGCCTTGGGCGCAAACGAGTTACCCACGGTCTGTACTACCGAATGAACGACGCTCCTAACGGAGTCGCCCTGGCGCCAGGGCGGACGCGTCGAGGCCAGTTTCGGCAAAGTGTGCGCTCGGTGTGCCGGTGGTTGTTAGATCAGCGACAAGCCGGCCAGCACCTGGTGAAGTCTGGATACCTGTGCCGCCCTGCCCGACACACCAGATGAAGTTGGGCTGATCAGGATCAGGACCAATCACCATGGCCCGATCGGGCGCGAACGTACGTAGGCCCGCCCAGTGAGATGACACCGACCGGATGCCAAGTCGGGTGTGCACGTTCAGGTTGTCGATCGTTCTCGCGATATCGACTTCGTCGGCTCGGGCATCGCATGGCTCACTTGGTGTTTCGTCGGCTGGGCTGCACAGGAACTGGGAACCATCGGGCCCCAGGTACCACGCGTGCTGGACATCGGCGACAAACGGAAAACTCGCTGACTCGGCGAACGGGCTCGCCACCATGAAGGCTGTCCGTTTGAGCGGTTGTAGCCCCACCGGAGCAATGCCGGCCGCAACAGCAACGACGTCGCCCCACGCTCCGGCGGCGTTGACGACGATGTCGGCCTGCAGGTCTCCGGTAGTTGTTTCGACGAGCCAGCCGTGGTGTGAGGGCCGGGCAGCATCGACGCGACGAGACGTGTGAATTTCACCACCCGCTCGTTTCAGGCCCCGCACATAGGCCTGGTGTACCCCGGCTACGTCGATGCTGTGGGCGCAGTGTTCCCACATCACTCGGTGCTCAGGACCAAAGACGATGTGGGGCGAGATCTCGGCCGCCTGATCTAGCGGCAGTTCAACGACTGGGTTGGCAATGTGCGCTCCGTCGGCGAGCTGCTCGTCGAGCAGGTCGTAGTCGGCGGTTCTGGTGGCGATGGTCATGATGCCGCGCGGTTCAATCACCGGGTGATCGACAAGATCGGCAGGAGGCGAGTGGAAGAAGTCGAGGCTTGCGGTGGTTAGCGGCCGAACTGGTCCGGCGCCGTAGTTCTCAATAAGGAGTGCGGCCGAGCGCCCGGTGGTGTGGTGAGCGAGTTGTGCCTCGGCTTCGAGCAGCGATACTCGGTCGAACCGGCCAGATGCGGCGAGGTAATACGCCGAGCTAGCCCCCGCGATGCCTCCGCCGATAACAACAATGTGACCAAGACTTTGCATCGGAGATTCTTAGGACCGGCGCCGGCGACGGCGAGCGGGAGCGCTTCGTTCAGTGGGCGGGGGTGGGTTATGCGAGATGGGAGCCTCGATCATTGGTGGTTCGATCGCGCCATCGATCACGCCTCGCATATAGGCAAGGTGGTGGGTGGCCGTGCCGCAGCACCCGCCAATGATCTCGATCCCGGCGTCGACCATACGTTTGAGGTGTGCACCCATAACTTCTGGGCTGCCGGTGTAGTGGAGTTTGTCGCCCTTGAACTCGGGAATACCCGCATTCGCCTTGACGATGATCGGTGTCGAAGGGGCGCCCTGTTTGAGCTGCAAGACAGCAGCTTCGGTGTCTGCGATGTTGTTTCCGCAATTTGCACCGATTGCAGCTAGACCGAGGTTGTCTAACCGGACAGCGGCATCGTGACCGGAGACGCCCATCATGGTGTGACCGGCGGTGTCGAAGCTCATCGTGGCCGCAATCGGCAAATCGCAGGCCGAACGTGCGCCCACCACCGCTGCTTCGACTTCTTCGAGGCTCGACATGGTTTCGATCCACAGCACGTCGGCTCCACCAGCAGCAAGCCCACGTGCCTGTTCGGCAAAGGCAGCTGCGGCGCTTTGGGGGGTCATGGTGCCCATTGGTTCGAGCAATTCACCGCTAGGTCCCATCGAACCAGCGACCACGATGTGACGGTCGGATGAATCGGCGGCAGCTCGGCCGCATTGCGCAGCTGCTTTGTTGATCTCGAAGACGCGGTCTTGGAGCTTGTGCAGCTTGAGACGAAACGCTGTGCCACCAAACGAATTTGTCAGAATGATGTCGGAGCCAGCCTTGATGTATCCCTTGTGGACGTCGATGATGTCGTCGGGGCTGTCGAGGTTCCACATTTCGGGCGGATCGCCAGCGGTCAGCCCCCGAGCGAATAACTCGGTCCCCATCGCGCCATCGACGAGCAACGGAATGTGTTCGGCGAGACGTTCGGCAAGCGAGACCATCGGAACAGTTTGCCCGATATCGGACCCGTTGGGGCGCTCCAGACGTCTGAGGTTTCGGTTTGAAGCTCGCGAACCATCTACGATCTGTCCCATGGTCGAATTTGGCGTTTCAATGTTTCCTACCGACAAGGCAATCGATCCGATGTCGGTCGCTATCGAGGCCGAGAATCGCGGCTTTGAGTCGCTCTGGTTCCCGGAGCACAGCCATATTCCGACAAGTCGAGCGACCCCCTGGGGTGGGCGTGAAGGTGCTCCGCCGCTGCCCGAAGAATACTGGCGCACCCATGAGCAGTTCGTGGCGCTCGGCATGGC
>DNHM01000261.1 GCA_003485885.1 Acidimicrobiaceae bacterium | reverse complement strand
GCTGCCGATCGAATCCCGGTTGTGCCCGCGTCGATTGCAATGACAATTCCACTCACGACCGCAATGTAGCCGCTGGTGTCTAGCCGCCTGGCGTTGGCGTGGGTGTTGGTGTCGTCGCAGGTGCAGGACCAAGTGTCCCAGGTTCGACCACCGGGACCTGGGGCAGTGCACTCGCGTAGTCGGCCCGAGAAACGCCTTGAGCAACATTTGGGTCAAAGGGGAGGCGCAGGCCTCGGTCAGTAGGTACGGGGATGAAGACACCGTCGATGGAGAACGTCACCCGATCGACCCCTTCAAGCTCGGTAAGTGTGTAGACGATTTGAGCGAATGCGAGCAATCGCGACTCGTCAGAATCATTCGGCAGGCTTCCTGTGGTCATGTCGACCAGGGCGATATTCGCCCGGGTGAGGGTCTCAAAGCCGAACTCATCTGTGATCGTCACGTCGAATGGGGCAATAGTCACTCCGTGGGCCAACGCGTCTGGTGGTAGTGCCGAGGTAATCCCCAGTTCGCGTTCCTCGACGAGCGGGCCGCCAAGCACCGAGCGCAAGAATGCATCCTGCGAGAATTCGATGGTGCGTTCGACCTTGATCAGATGATTGTTCGCATCGAGCATCCACACAGGCAGCGGGAATACGGGCGGCGCATCGGGATCTGGTGTTGGAGTAGGTTGAGCTACTGGAATGTCGAATCCAGGCAAGGCCACAGCAGGAGTGGCTAACAGTTCGAAGTCGGCCCGGGTAACACGAGCCCCCGGCAACGTCGTACCGGTGTCTGTCTGCACCGCAAGGTCAATGGGGCCATCGTCGGGGTTGGCCGGATCAGTACTCACGAACTGCACCGCCTCGATACCAGGTAGCGATGTCAGGGTGTAGACGAACTGAGCGAAGGCGAGGCGTTGCTCGGTGTTGCGAGGATCCAAGCTGCCCGGTGCTAGATCGATGACGGCAAGGTCAAACAGGTCAACCACGTCTACGCGTTGCACCCGTGCGCCACGGAAGATCGCAGAACTGATTCCAACCGCGGCTTCTTCGGGAAATGTGTCCTGTAACAGCAGTTCAAGCACCCGTTCAGGCGTGCTCACGATTTGGCGCTCAACGGTCACGAGTCGGTTGTCCTGCAGCATGTGGACTTGTTCGCGCCCAGGACCGTCACCGGAAACAATCTGTGGCGTGGGTGTTGGCAGTTGACCAAGCCGGAGGTCTTCCGGTAGATCCTGCGAGTTGATAGTTCGGGGGGATTCATCGACGGCGAGACCACACCCCGCTCCAACCAGCAACACGAGGACCAGCACGGTCCAGACACGAACCATGGTTCGCACACTCATGCGAACGATCATCCGACCACCACGCCAGGAAGCGAGATAACGAAGCAGGATCCGAGGAGTCCATCGACACGATCGGTGACGGTGATCGTTCCGCCGTGGAGCCGCAGATGTTCAGTCACAAGCGACAAACCAAGGCCGACACCGGTACCGGAGCCGCGCCGGCCGCCTTCGCTGCCACGAGCAAATCGTTCGAAGATCAGTTCACGTTCGTCGACTGGCACGCCCGGACCCTCGTCTTCGATCTCGATGCGGATGTCATCGCCGTTGTGGCTAAGGCGGATCTGAGTGACGCCGCCGGCGTACTTGTCGGCGTTCTCGCTGAGGTTACGTATGACTTGGGCAATACGCCGTTTGTCGAGTTCGACGATGAGTCCACCGGACCCATTGTTGTCGATGATTGGCACCTCGCGTTGTCGGGCTACCGCGGCCCCGATGGCTTGGCGGACGAATTCACCCAGCATGACTTCTTCGATGTCGAGCTGCACGGCACCTACGTCGAACCGGCTGATTTCGAGCAGGTCTTCAACGAGTAGCTTGAACCTTCTGATATCGGTCGAGAGGAGATCCAACGCTATCTGAGCCTTTTCGGGCATGTCTTCGCGCCGTCGTTCGATCACCGCGACCGAACCGGTGAGCGTCATCAGCGGCGAGCGCAACTCATGGCTCACATCACTGGCGAAACGTGAGTCTCGCTCGATGCGTTCTTGCAGAGAGCTGGCCATGCCGTTAAACGACTCGATGAGCTGGTTGAGATCTGGATCACCACCGGACTTGAGTCGGGTGGTGAGATCGCCCGCAGCGACGAGACCTGCCGCCTCACTGATCTCGTCGATTGGCGACAACAGCCGTTTGGTGACGTACACCCCAAATGCCATGCCGAGGACGGTGGTAATGACGGATGCCCCGGCCAATGTAGGTAGCAGTGAATTCAGGTCCTGTTCGACCTCTGCGAGCGGCGCAGCATGGAGATACCAAGCATTCGCCTGGGCCCGGGGGAGCGGCAGCCCGACCACGTAGTAGGGCTGCGCGTTGATGCGAAATGTCATCTCTGCAGCCGAGCCGGCTCGCAGCGTATTCACGAATACCGGATCCAGCTTGTTGATCGATAGTTGGGAATCGACGAACGCGCTTGTGGTGTTGTGCAACATGCCCTGCAACGTGCCGGTGGGCACCAATACCTGGGACATGATCGGAACTAGGCCGGAGATTTCAGTGGTGGACGACAGCGCATTGTTGATGAGCACTGCCGTGTTCTCCGCACTCACAAACGCGTCTTTCTCACGCGATTCAGTCAACTGGGCGCGTGTCACCGAATAGGTAACGATTGATAAGAGCGAGGACATCAGCAGCGCGCCAATGGCAAACGCGGCTATCACGCGGGCCCGAAGTCCGAGCCGCCGTTCGGTCATAGCAATGTTTCCGACCGCTTAGGGAACGAGCTTGTAGCCGAGCCCTCGGACGGTAACGACGTAACGTGGGTCGGCTGGGTCGGGTTCGATCTTGGTGCGTAAGCGTCGGACATGCACATCGACGAGTCGGCCATCGCCGAAGTAGTCGTAACCCCAGACCTTTTCCAGGAGCGTCTCGCGGCTAAACACCTTGCCAGGGCCCGATGCCAGTTCGACGAGGAGCTTGAACTCGGT
>DNHM01000455.1 GCA_003485885.1 Acidimicrobiaceae bacterium | reverse complement strand
CTCGCATAAGTGCTTGGATACCGGACAGGGCGACCGTGCCAGTGGTCGATTCCATGCGGTCGCTCAGGTTGTACTCAATCGCAGTCACGCTGTGACCTTAGATCGCCCAACCCGCCGAGGCGAATAGTGCGTCTTGCTCCGCGGCGCTGTCACAGCAAGGATGGGACCATGACTCCCCATGATCGGATCATTCAGTACTTCGCGATGTGCAGCAAAGGCACGGCCCTTGACATCGCCTCGCATTTCACCGTCGATGCTGTGATCTTCGATACGAATGTCCGGCCGATACACGGCGCCGAGGCGATCGGTGCCATGTGGGTGAAGGTGCGCGAACGTTGGGACGGGGCTCGATGGTCGGTCGATTCGTGTATCGCCGACGGTGCCAACGCAGCGATCGAGTGGTCGATGACCGGGACCGACCCCAAGAACAACGAACCATTCACCTTCCGAGGGTCGGAGCACTACCGGTTTGCCGACTCTCTTATAGATGAGATTCGTCAGTACTGGACGTTCGATCCAACCGAGCTCGACACCGGCCTGATTGGTTACGACTATGAGGAGTCGGCCAGCTAAACCGCTAGACAATTGTCATGGAACAACTCGCAGGTAAAACCGCTGTCATCACAGGTGCCGCCAGTGGCATTGGGCTGGCTATGGCGCGTCGTTTCGGTGCCGAAGGTATGAATCTGGTGGTCGCCGATATCGAGCCAGCCCCTCTTGCCGAAGCGGTGCAAGCCCTCGAGGCCAAGGGATACCCTGTCGAGTCGTTCGATATCGATGTGCGCGAACTTGCACAGATCCAGGCGCTCGCAGCAGCCGCCAACGAACGATTCGGCAATGTGCATCTGTTGTGCAACAACGCCGGGGTTGGCGCCGGGGGCGCTGTCGCCGGTGTTGATGACATGGAGCGGTGGCGGTGGACGATCGACATCAACCTGTGGGGCGTGATCTATGGATGTAAGACGTTCTTGCCAGCAATGATCGAACACGGCGAAGGCGCACACATCGTAAATACCGCATCGATGGCTGGCCATTACGCGTCGGCATTCATGGGCGCCTACAACGTGTCGAAGTTCGGTGTGGTTGCGCTCTCCGAAACGATGTCACGAGAGATGCAGGTTGCCGGGGCCAACGTTGGTGTGTCGGTGTTGTGTCCCGCCTTTGTCCAGACGGGTATCGCTGATAGTGCTCGCAACCTGCCAGCCGAGTTATACGAAGAGCCGACCGAAGAGTCGACAGCAATGAAACAGATCATCGACGCGCTCGTCGCTGGTGGCATACAGGCCGACGTAGTCGCCGCAGCGGTATGCGACGCTGTCATCAACGATGACTTCTGGATTCTGACCCATGAAGATGCAAAACCAGCCATTACTGGACGGGCAAACGACATTGTCACCAATGTGAACCCGCTGCCAAACTTCGGGTTTTAACGGTCGGGTGGGGGGTTCCGTCTCACCACCGGTTAAATCGCTGCGAGGCAACCACGGCAACGAGCAGCAAAACGAAACCAGCGGCGGTGAACCACACGCTGATCTCGACCTCTTCCTGTTGTAGCTCGATCTCCGTCGGCAGGTTTAGGAACACATCGACCAGCTGGTCAGCGTCTGCGGCCCGGAAGTAGGCGCCGCCGGTCGTCTCGGCGATTGCAGCAAGTGTGGGTTCGTCGATCACGAGCAATTGCGGAGGTGCGTTATCCACGCTGCCGCCTCGGCCGCCGCCTCCGCCGAAACTCCCGGTGACTCCGCCGAAGCTGTCGCCGCCGAACCCGTCGCTTCCGAACTCGCCGTTGCCGAATGCATCGGCACCAATCTGGGTACCACCGCAGATCATTTCGGTCGGTTGGTCGGTACCGAAGCCGATGGTGAACACCCGCACGCCGCGGTCTGCCGCAGCCTGAGCTGCCTCGACCGGGTCGGGTCCACCGGAGTTCGCTCCGTCGGTCAACAGCACGATGATGTCGGGTGCAAACAATGTGTTGGCGGACGGCGGTTGATCCTGGGTGGGCACCGACTCCTTCGACGGGGCGACGTCGGGATTCACCGCGGCGATGGCATCGAGTGCTTTGAGTTGTGCGCTGCCGAGGGCGGTGCCGAAAGCGGTGCGGAAGTTGTCGACGGCGTCGAGCAGCACCTGGGTGTCGCCGGTCGGTGGCACGATGATGCGGGCCGTGCCGGCAAACGCGACGATGCCGATCTGTGCGCCACCTGCCTGTTCGGCAATGAACGCCCGAGCCGCATCTTGGGCAACGGCAAGCCGGTTGGGTTCTACATCAACCGCACACATCGAACGGGACACGTCGAGCGCGAGGATGATCGAGGTGCGATTCTGTCCGACATCGCGGACCGCGTGGGGTCGAGCTGCACCGATGGCCAGGCTGGCCAACGACAACAACACCAGACCAAGAGGCAGATGTCTGCGCCACGTAGACGTGGGTGGCATGGCTTCACGAATCAGCGACAGGCTGGAGTACTGCACCGCGTACTTGCGCTTGCGTCGCTGCCACAACCAGTAGCCGCCTGCAACAAGCGGGACCACCACGAGCAGGCCGAGCGCAAAGGGCCAAACAAATCGCATTAGACCCGCCCAAACCAGCGCACAGACAAACCTGTGGCAACCACAATGAGGGCCATTGCCATCATGGCAAGCAGCGCAGTGATCTCGATACGTTCACCTTGTCGCTCGAAGGTTCGATCGATGGCGTCGAAGATGCCTTGCAGGTCGGGGTTGTCCTCAGCCAGGTAATACTCGCCTCCAGTGGTGTCGGCAATCTCGATCAGCATCGACTCATCTAGTGCGGTGGCGATGCTGAATCCGTCGAGTGGCACAACCGTTCCGCGGAGCGTGCCGATTCCCACGGTGTACACGGGCACGCCTGCACTGGACGCCAGCCGAGCGATCTCGATCGGGTCGGCGCCGCCGATTTCTTCGCCATCGGTGAACACGATGATGGCGGCATTTGAGAACGAACCGATGTCGAGCGCGGCGATATCGGTAGCGATCCCGTTGGGGTCGAGTTCTATGGGGCGGTCAGCGATCGCGGTCAGCGATGCGAAGATTCCTTCGCCGATCGATGTCCCTCCGTCGGTGGTGAGTCGTTCGATCGCAGCCCGGATAGCAGCCTGATCCTTGGTCGGCGCCTGCACAATGAGCCCACCGTTGGTGAAGGCCACGACGCCGATCTGCACAGAACCAGGCTGGCGACTCACGAACTGAAGCGCTCGTGCCTTGGCCACAGCGAGTCGACTGGGCGCGACGTCGCCGGCGAGCATCGAATTGGAGGTGTCGAACGCCAACACCACCTGTCCGGTCCGCACCGGCAGCGTGATGTTGGCCTCGGGCCGAGCGAGGCTGAAGAGCATTGCTGTCAGCGCGACGAGGAACAACACCGGCGGCAATCGACGACGCCAGCTCGCCGCAGCTCGTCCTCCATCTGCAGCGGTCAGAGCGAACGATGATGGCGACTTTGCTCGCCACTGAACCAGTCCATAACAAAGGACAAGCGCAGGAATCAGCAACAAACCCCACAACGCTTGAGGTGTGAGAAACGTCACCGTCGGCGCCGGGTGCGAGCTTCGATCATGGAGATGATCGAACGCACAAGATCGTCGTCGGTAGAGATTTCGTGCAGGTCCATCTGGGCCCGTTTTGCACAATCGGCAATGAGTTGCTCACGGCGAAGCGCAGCCTGGGCGAAGCGGTCTCGAAAGTTCACATCGCTGGTATCGACCATGAGTTGTTCACCGGTTTCGGAATCCTGCATGACAATGACACCGGCGTCGGGAAGGGTTGTTTCGGCCGGATCTACTATCCGAAGTGCGATGACCTCGTGACGGCGAGCCAACATCGCCAGTGGGCGTTCCCAGCTGGGTTCGCTCACGAAGTCACTTATGACGAAGACCAGAGACCTCCGCCGGATGCTAGCCAGGGCAGCATGGCCGAGGCTGGCCAGATCAGTGGGTGCATGGGCAGCTGTTGGCGGCGTGAGCATGTGTTTGGCCAGCCGCAGCACCTGGTTGCGCCCGCTACGGGGTTCCATGACTGACTGCACCCGGTTGTTCCACAACACCGCGCCGATGCGGTTGCCGTCACGGGCAAGCAGTCGGGCGATTGCCACGACCGTGTCGGTGAGCGTCTGGGCCTTGTTTGGGTCGCCACCGAACGCCATCGACGCCGATCGATCCAGCAGGAACCATGCCGTGAGGTCGCGGTCCTCGACATATTGGCGCACGAACGGTGTGTTCATTCGTGCCGTGACGTTCCAGTCGATATGGCGAATGTCGTCTTGGGGCTGATAGTTGCGCAGGTCGGTGAAGTCGAGACCGCCACCCCGGATCAGGGATCGGTAGTCACCTTGGAGGAGACCATCGAGGCGTCGCAACACGGTGAAGTCGACGCGGTCGAGCACCTGTTCGGGCGTCTGGCCGGCCCGGGTGGTGGTGTTCGACGCGGGAATCATTCGCTCGCAGGTTCCTGCAACGCGACCTCGGGCAGCGGAACCGCATCCATCAATGCGGTGATCAAATCATCGGGGCTCACGGCATCGGCGAGCGCCTCGTAGGACAGCACGATCCGATGGCGCAAAACATCAGCGGCTACATCTCGGACGTCTTCGGGCAGCGCATAGGTGCGCCCGCGCAGGAATGCCAGCGCCCGGCCAGCGAGAACCATGTTGATCGACGCTCGAGGGCTGGCGCCGAAGCTTATGTACTTCGCAAGCCTGTCCTGGCCGGCTGCCGCTGGGTTGCGGGTGGCGGTCACAAGGTTCACGGCGTAGTGCTTGAGCGCCGGGTCGACGTAGACCCGGTCTGCCTCGGACTGCAACTCGGCCAGTTGGTCGGTGGTGATGACCGTGTTGATGGTGTCGATGGCCTGGGTCATGCGATCGACGATTACGAACTCCTCGGTTGGCGACGGATACCCCACCAACACCTTGAGCATGAAACGGTCAACCTGCGCCTCGGGCAGGGGATACGTGCCTTCGGACTCGATTGGGTTCTGCGTGGCCATCACCAGAAATGGTGTGGGTACAACGTGTGTCTCCCGCCCGATCGTGACCTGACGTTCCTGCATCACTTCGAGCAGTGCACTCTGCACCTTGGCCGGGGCGCGGTTGATCTCGTCGGCCAGCAGCAGGTTGGTGAACACCGGCCCAAGCGATGTGTTGAACTCGCCGGTCTGCTGGTTGTAAATACGAGTGCCGATCAGGTCAGCCGGCACAAGGTCAGGTGTGAACTGGATGCGTTGGAAGTCGCCTCCAATGGCGGCACTCAGGCTCTTAATAGCCATGGTTTTTGCCAGGCCAGGCACACCTTCGACCAGAACATGGCCTCGGGCGAGCAGACCAATGATCAGCCGTTCCAGCAGCAGGTCTTGGCCGACGATGACCTTCTTGACCTCGAAGATCACCTGTTCCATCAGTTTGGCCGAGGCCGCCGATGGCGGTGGGATGTCGCCCGGATCAGACGGGGTTGGTTGGTTGGTCATGGAGTGTCCTAGAGGATCAGAGAGGTAGTCGGGTGCCGGGGTAGTGCGACGGGTTTAGAGCGACGGGTTGGCGAGAGCGGAGGGCTTATTGCGATGGTCCCTCGGCGGCACCACGGGCCGCACTATCGATCGGAATGGCAAATCCGATGCCGATGAAGAAACCTTGGCCTGCTGGGTCTGCCAGCGCGGAAACGATGCCGACAACATGGCCATCGGCGTTAACAAGTGGGCCTCCGGAGCTGCCCTGATTCACCGCGGCATCAAACTGGATCAGGTTTTCGAGCACCAGGCCGTCGTCACCCGGGAACGGAATGTCACGGTTCAGGCCGGAGATGATTCCTGCGGTGATGGACGCCGTCAGGCCAAGAGGGTTGCCGATCGCATACACCGGATCGCCGACTTGTAACGTGCGGGGATTGCCCAATACTGCGGGTGTGATTGGTCCGGTTGGGCCGTCGGCGGTGAGCACGGCAATATCGAGCACGGTTTCATTCGTGAGCAGGCGAGCGGCGGTCACGGTGCCGTTGGCGAAGTGCAGCTCGATCTCGTCGGCTCCGAACACCACATGGTTGGCGGTCAGGATCTGGCCTTGTTCATTGATAATGACGCCGGTGCCAATTGTGATGCCATCGTCGTCGGCCGAGACGCGGTTGTTCCTGATGGCACGTATCGCGACGATCGACTCGACGGCCTGGTCATAGGCGAGCGACGCTGCGGCTTGGTCGAGAGGCCGGGCCAATGCCTTTTCGATGGCCCTGTCGACATCGGCCGCAGTGATCCGGTCATCACCTTCGGGCCAGGCGACCCACGCCACCAGTGCGACCGCAAGCCCGGCTACCAGCCCGACGAGAGCGAACCACCACCGATCGTGGGTTGTCGACGGTACGTGTGGCTCGACCACGGCTGCTTCTGTGTGTGTTGGGTCGCGTTTGTCCTCGATCCGGCCTGGCTGGTCGAGGTTAAACATCGGGCGAGGTCAGGCGCCGCGGCTGGAGCGGTCCGCGCCCCATCGAGCAATGTCGCCGTCGAGGTCAAGTGGGATATTGGACGGTGCATCGGCGTCGAGCAGATCGAGTGGTAGTTCCCACATGATCTCGAACTCAATGCCGTCGGGATCTTGGCAGTACAAACTCCGGCTCACACCATGGTTGTTTTCGCCAACCAGGGCGCCCATGTCGGTCAGCCGTTCCTTAGCTTCGACCAGTTCTGCCAGCGTTCCGATTTCCCACGCGATGTGGTAGAGCCCGATACCCCGTTGGCCTGCTTTGGGGCCGTCGGCCTTGAACAAGCCCAAGTCGTGATCGGTGCCCGAGTCCGGTGAAGACATGAACACGGCGTCGCCCATGGTTGTTTTTATCTGAAGCCCAAGGGCTTGTTCGTAGAACGCAGCGCTGGCTGCAGGATCACGTACCCACAGCACTGCATGCCGCATGCCTCGTGTCGCCATTAGCCGTCTCCTTGTCGTTCTGTTCTGTGTGATGATCCCATGGATCAGTGCGTCATGAGTAGTAACCCGGTGACGCCGTAGAACGTTCCGCCATTCCATCGGTTCGTGAGGTGTTCGTGGGTTCGTAGGCTGTTGCGGTGTCTGGCGACGTCAGCCGGAGACCGGCCGGGCCGGGTTCATTGTGGTCGCAGCACTGCAAGTGCACCTGCGGTCGCAGCGCCTGAACACGAGTTTGGAGACGACGTGCGGTGCATCGACATATCCGGTCAGGGCGATGCCGACGAGATGGCTCGGGTTAGCGGCCGACCATAGAGTTGAACACGTCGGAGCTGACCGCGCAGATACAGCTGCTTATCGACAGTGAGCGCTATCAGGTCGCAGCCGCGGCTCGCTCGTCGTCTGCCCGCTCGTACTGCGGGGTATCGAATCGTTCGCTGCGTTTGTCGCTGAGTTCGCGGGCCTTGGCCTTCCATGGTGTTGGCCATTGGTGCGGAAGCACATGGATCTGCCCAGGCTCGGTGGCCGTCTCGACCAGTTGTAACGCAGCAGTAGCGATCTCGATCTGTTGGGCCAACTCGTTTGGCTGACCGGCCGTGTGACCGAGGGGGTAGTCCAGGAAGGCGGCGCGGGGCGGGTTGGCGCTGGCGGTGATGGACCATGACGAGGACAACGATGTTGTCGGGAAACCCTGTGATTCGAGATGGCGAGCGATCAGTCCAACTGACTGATGACAGACCGGTCAAACCGGTACGAGGAGCACAACATCGGGCTCCATCGCCGCGATTTCCTTGCTCAGCTCCGGGATCAGTTCTTCGGTCAGCCGTCGCTGGGAGTAGATGCCACCCATGAAGGTCAGTGCGTGGGTAGTGAGCGAGCCGATGGTGCCAGCGTCGACCATGGCGCGCAGCGCATCGATGGGAAACACCACGTTTGGGTCAACCCGAGCATCGGTCATGTCGTACGCAAAATGGCTCGTGCGTAGGTCGGCGGTGGCCACGTCGGTCGGAATCCGTCGGTACGACGTGTCGTCCTTGTGATGGAAGGCGACCTGTCCGGCCTGATAGACGCCACCGGACGCAACAAGTGCAACCGTGGCTTCGGCCAGCGGCTTCGCCGGGCGCACGAATGCAGCCGATTCAGGCTCATGGGCCCACCGGTAGGAGTCGTAGCCGAGCTGGGCATAACTGTCACGTGTCTGCTGAATATGATCGACGATGTCGAGTCCGAGAGGTGGCTCAAGGGGCATGTGGCAACACTACGTCACGACATCGTCACCGGATGTGGTCCTAGCGGAGCGGGATAGCTGCCACACTTGGCCGATGCGAATCATCGAGGAAGCAGTCATTCGAGACGTTGTGTCGGTTGCCGATGCACGCCAAGCCGTACACGACGCATTCTGTGCATTCGCAGCGGGCGGCGTCATCGCACCCGACGAAATGGCTATGAAGCTCGACCATGGAGGTGAACTTCATGTGAAGGGTGCCTATCTCGGCGGCGATGTCATTGCGTTCAAGTCGGCGACCGGTGGGTTCCCCGGCGGTGGCAATAGCGGATTCACCGCAGTGCTCGATGCCCACACGGGAGCACCGGTTGCGATACTTCGTGATGGTGGATGGTTGACCGAGATGCGTACCGCTGCGGCCTCCGCCGTTAGTGCTCTCGCACTCGCTCGCCCGGAGGCAGCTCGGCTGGCCATTCTCGGTGGTGGCTTCCAGGCTGCCTTCCAAGTCGCGGCACTACGAGACGCGTTCGCTCTTGGGTCAGTGGCGGTTTGGAGTCGAACGCCACAAACGACGGAACGGTTTGCTGCTGAGAATCAGGCCGAACCTGCGAACTCGGTCGCAGCTGCAGTCGCAGATGCCGACATCGTGATTTGTTGCACGCCGTCTCGGGAACCGCTTGTGTTTGCATCGATGCTCGCCCCAGGGACGCATGTGATCGCTATGGGCGCAGATATGACTGGTAAACGAGAACTGGCAGCAGACGTCCTTGACCAGGCTGCGGTGATCTGCGTGGACTCGACCAATGTCACCAGCCGTGTGGGCGAACTCCAGCACGCACCTGATCACGTGGGTCGGGCGATCGAACTCGGCCAGGTGCTTGTCGGAACGGCACCAGGTCGGACAAGCGATCAGGATCTGACTGTCGTTGACCTGTGCGGGTTGGGTATTCAGGATGCGGCTATGGCGCAATTGGTGATGCACCGACTGCCGAGCTGACTTTTCGCTCCTACTGGCTTCGGTACTGACACCCGTATACGAGAAATTGGCCGATGGGATAGGGATTGTGCAGATGCCCCGCCAGGATGCAGCCCATGATTGATCCCACCGAGATCGAGGCTGCGGCAGACCGCATCGCTCCTCATGTGTTGCGCACCCCATTGCTCCATTCCGCACCGTTGTCGGAGCGACATGGTGCCGACATTCTGATCAAGTCGGAGCACCTGCAGCTGACCGGCAGTTTCAAGGTTCGGGGTTCGGCCAACTTTGTGCATTCGCTCGATGCCGACACGGCAGCGCTTGGAGTGGTCACCGCATCCTCGGGCAACCATGGCATTGGTGTGTCGACCGCAGCGGCCAGCCGCGGAATCGCCGCCACTATCTTCTTGCCATCAACTGCTTCTCGATCCAAGGTCGACCAGATCCGACGGCTCGGTGCCGAGATCATGATCGTGGACAGCACCGACAGCAACGACGCCGAGAATGCTGCTCGGGCTCATGCCGACGCTCAGGGCCAGCCGTATGTATCGCCGTACAACGACCCACTCATCATCGCTGGCCAGGGAACCATCGGCAAAGAGATCCTGGAAGATGGCGGTCCCATCGACTCGGTAGTGATCTCGGTCGGTGGCGGTGGCTTGATTTCAGGGATCGCCACCTGGGTTAAGGCCCATTCACCAGGCACCCGGATCATCGGTGCGTCTGCGCTGAACGATCGGGCCATGGCAGCGTCGATCGAGGCCGGCAAGATCATCACGCCCCACTTCGAGCCGACCTTCTCCGACGGCACCGCTGGTGGTCTCGAAGATGACAGCATCACGTTCGCTATTTGTCGAGACCTGGTCGATGAATGGGTTGACATCAACGAACGTGATATCGCCACCGCAGTCACGAACATGATCGATGATCATCACCAATTGGTCGAAGGTGCAGCCGGCGTAGCGATCGCTGCTGCGACCGCTCACGCGGCAAAGGCGCCAGGGTCACGCATCGTTGCGGTCAGCTGTGGTGCCAACGTGTCGAGCGACGCGCTCGCCCGGATGATCGCCGCCGCTGGCTAGGACGACGTAGGTACGCCGGTTGCCTTGCCGCTCGTCGGTTTAGTCGCGGGCGGCTTCAAGCCGAGCGTGGAAACGTTGCATGCCCGAGATCCAGCGGTCCGGATCTGCAGCCTTGCGTTGCATGTAGGTGCCGACCTGCTCGTGGGGGAGGAGCAGGAAGTTCTCGTTGCGGATCGTGTCCACAACCATCTGCGCAACATCTTCTGGCTCGAGGATTCCGTCCTGGCTGGCCTGTCCGCTGGACGCGAACTTGTCCCACGCATCGAGGTCTTCGCCGATGATGTTCGTGCGTACCGCCTGGGGGCAGAGCACCGACACCTTCACGCCCGCGTTGCCATAGTTAATCGAAAGCCATTCGGCGAAGGCCACGGCTGCAGCCTTGGAAACGGCGTAGGGGCCAGAGTCGATCTGGGTGAGGAGGCCAGCAGCAGATGCGGTGCTGAAGAGGTAACCCTCGCCTCGTGCGACCATGCCCGGCACGAGTGCTCGGGCCACGGTGAGGTGCGAAGTCATGTGCACGTCCATCATTCGCTGCCAGGTGTCGTTCGACAGATCCAGGCCACCGGGTGCGCCGTAACCAGCGTTGGAGAAGAAGAGATCGATCGGTCCGTCGTTGTTCTCGATCGATTCACACAGATTGGTGACCGCAGCTTCGTCGGCTACATCGAGGCCCACGCCCCGGGCGTTCCCGTCGATCGACTCGGCAACTTCGATGGCCTTTGCCTCGTCGAGGTCAGCGACGATCACGAGTCGGGCACCTTCGGCAGCGAAGGCATGCGCACTCGCACGGCCGATGCCGCTTCCGCCACCGGTTACTACACAGATTCGATCATTCAATTCCATGACGCCGAGCGTAGATGGCGGACCGTACCCGGAGCGAACGAGGAGGGCTCTCGAACCTGAAACCGATGGGCTAACGTCCCCTCATGACCGACAGCCTTCCCGATAACGACGAGCTCGACAACGACACCGAGTCCATCGAAGACCTGCGCAACTCGTTCATGTATGGCAGTCGTAGTGACCTGAACTTCAAGTTCACTCGGGACCTGTCCGACGCCGAGTTCGGAGACTTCTTATCCGAGTTATTTGCCGCAACCGCTCGCGTTGGTGATGGCGCGGACCCGCTCGATGTCGTCGACGTCGCCTATCGGTGGCAGGTGCAGGCCTATGCCGGGCACCTCGGCGATCCTAAAGACTTCCCCCACCGCAAGGACGACACCCCACTTGCGCCGTTCACCAAACCGCTGAACGAAGCAAAGATCATGGTGCTGACTTCAAGCGGTCATTTCGTCGAAGGCGACGATCCCGAACCGTTCGGCGAGACGAACATGACGCAGGCTGAAGCCGAGAGTCGCATCGTCGAATTCGTTCGATCCGAAGCGAGCCTGTCAGCAATTCCTGTGGACACACCAGCGGCTGACATTCGTGTTCGACACGGTGGTTATCCGGTGCAAGCGGCGACAATCGATCCCCAGGTGGTGTTGCCACTCGAACATCTTCGTTCGCTGGTGGGTACTGGAGTGATCGGGAGTCTGACCGAGAACGCGTACTCATTCGTGGGGGCCACCGCGCAGGGTCACATCAAACGCACCTACGGACCGGCGTGGGCACAGATCGCCAAGGACCAGGGAGCCGACGCCGTGCTGCTCGTACCCATTTGACCGGTGTGCCACGTGTCCGTGGGACACGTTCAACGAGCCATGGAAGAAGCCGGTATCCCAACGGTGAGTGTGTACGTGAAGTCGTTCGGCCATATCCCCGAACTCATGGGACTAAGTCGAAGCCTGATTACCCAACATCCGATGGGTCGTCCGCTCGGAGCGCCCAACGATGGTGACAGGCAACGAGCCGTTGTCGAGCACGCACTCAGCCTCCTGGGTCGTACCGAGCAAACAATCGAAGCGTTCCCCGAGGNNGTACCGACTGCCCTGAACGAACAAATCGTGACGCTGGTGCGGGGCGCGGTGCGAGACTGGACAGATGTTCACACCCATCTCGACCGAGCGGCTACTCCTGCGGCCGGCTCGCGTGTCAGATACCCGTGCGCTGTTCGAGCGCCGGGCCGACCCGGTTGTCTCTGAGCTACAGGACTGGCCCATGCCCTACTCGCTCGAGCGAGCGGAGGCGCAGATCGAGCGGTCGGTAGCTCACGACACGCCGTCGGTTGAAGGCGGGTTCATGTTGACCATTACCGATCATGCCGACTCGATCATCTACGGCGATATCAACATCTTCCTCGAAGACGACGGACGTACCTCTGGAATCGGCTACTCGATCACGCCCGCGTATTGGGGTCGTGGTTTCGCCAGTGAAGCACTTGCCGGCGTGATCGACTGGCTCTTCGACATACAGGGCATTTCACGCGCCTACGCAATGTTGCATCCTGACAATCACCGGTCGGCTCGGGTCCTTGAGACGTGTGGCTTCGTCTACGAAGGCCATGCGAAGAACGCCTGTTGGATCGAAGACGAGGTCTCCGATGACCTGCTGTACGGTATGACCCCGGCGCAGCGCGTTGAGTGGAACGAGCGACCACGAACCCGACCTTCGACAATCGAACTTGTGGAGCCATACCCAACCGGTCTGCGTCAGGTCATCGAACTCGGAACACATCGCTCACAAGAGCGGATGGTCACCCCGATCGTGATTTCGCTGGCCCAGGTCGCGGTGCCTCCCTACGAAGAAGGCTTCGAGGGAAATCCTGGAGACCCCCGGGTTGTGCCCTGGCCTCGTGTGATTCACGCCGATGGTGAGCCGGTTGGTTTCGTGATGTTGCAGGAACCAACCGAAGCGAATCCCGAGCCTCACCTGTGGCGGCTTTTGATCGACCGGTTGCACCAACGCCGAGGAATCGGCAAGAAGGTGCTCGACGTCGTGATCGAACAGGCCAAGGCATGGGGAAGTGAGTCAATCACGGTCACATGGAATCCTGGGGTCGGCTCACCAGGGCCGCTGTATCTGTCGATGGGCTTCGAGCCCACCGGCGAAATCGAGGATGGTGAAATCGTCGCCCGTCTTGTTTGGTGAGCGGCAGGCTATCGGGGTGTCGCTGATGGTGGCTTGCTGCGCCGCTGAGGTAGGCACATTGTGATGGTGTGGCCATTTCCCGGCAGACGGGAACGTGGTCGAGTGGGTCTGGGCGATCGTACGGTCAGCCTTCGTACGGTCAGCCTTCGTACATGTTGCGAAGCGCCGTCATCGCCTGAGTGATGATTTCTGCATCACTGAGTTCCTCTATCTCGTCGGCAGCGCTTGATGCGTTGAATCCCACAAGGATGGGCTCGCCGGTGTACTTGGCAATGTTCAACCACTCCGCGAAGTAACCCCGCTTCGGACCGACATAGCCAATGAGATCTGCGTCCTCATCCCAGAAGACCGACGGGAAGCGCAGATAGACCTTGTTGAGGAGCCCCATGCCGAGTCGGTCGATCGCTCCGAGCATGGCTGGACTCAACGCGGGCACAAAGTTGATTGTGCCTGCCTTGAGCACGCCGAGAGGCACCGTGACTAGTACGGCTTCTGCTGCGAATATTTCATCAGCTGTATGGACTCCGACGCTAGGTCCGGTCGTGTCGACCAGGTCAACCTCGGCCCCGAGGTTGACCTGGAACCCGGTATCCAAGCCTTGTATCAGCGCTGAGTATCCGTCGGGAAAAAGGACATCGCCGCCGCCGAACTCTTCGCCCTCATCGTCGGCCTGGGGGAGAGCTCAGCACGATCGGCCGCGTACTCGTGCTCGATCGAGGTCACGACCTCGAAGTCATCGGGTAGATCGTCTTCATCAACGATTCGTCCCTGAACGTCGCGCACGATGTGGTTGCCGTAGTCGGTTGTTGCCCGTTTGATATCCAGTTCGTCGGCGAGATCGGTTAGCGGGTTCCTGCGAACACCATGGATCCATGAAGCACCCATATCGAGGGGGACACCAAGCGAGCGGTCAGTCCAAACGCGGCCTCCGATTCGATCGCGCGCCTCAA
>DNHM01000552.1 GCA_003485885.1 Acidimicrobiaceae bacterium | reverse complement strand
ACTGTCGCACCGCTCGCTTCGCTGTTATGCCGCTCGGCTGGCGGCTCCGGGCATTCGCCAGGTCGTGGGCAGCTCGCAACGTTCTAGGCTGAGTCCTGACGCCCACAAAACTAGTCATTCCTGTCACCCTACCGTTCCACCAATGTCGAACAGGCGTTCTAGTCGACGAGCGGTGGGGTCGTGCCATCGCCCCATGATTCAACGATGTGTTCGCCCATACGGGTCGACGGCGGACCGTCGACGAAAGGCCAGAGTTCCTCGGCGATCCGACGCCAATTGGCCCGCGCCTCCAGCTCGCCAAACACCGCTAGTAGGCCGAGATTAATACGCTGCACAACGGTGTAGTTCGGTGGCATATTCGTGTACTGGGCAATACCGTCGGTGGCTTCGCTAAAGGCAAAGATCTGGCGTACCATTTCTGACGCGTACTCGGGTGTCGTCGTGTAGTCGTCGTCGTAGCGCACAAACTCGTAGAAGTGTCCGAAGTACTGACGCAGTTGTTCTTCGCTGACCTTCTCCTCGGCCTCAGGTGCCAAGAGTTTCTGACGAATCGCTTCGGAACGGTATGTCACCATGTCGTCGTCGATCACCATCGCCTTGATCAGCGTCATAAACCCGTCAACGGCATCCTGATCGAAGTGTTTGACGAGCCCATAATCCAGAAAGGTCACCTCTCCCCCAGGGCGGAAAATGTAGTTGCCAGGATGCGGATCGCCATTGAACGCATGCAGTTTGTACATAGAGCCAAAGGTGAATCGGTACAAGGTTTCGGCAGCGAGATTGCGTTCCTCTTGTGCCCATGTGAGCAGCTCGTCGAATCGATGCCCCGTAGCCAGTTCAGTCGTGAGCACGCGCTGGGTCGAGTGTTCAAAGACCACAGCCGGCACGTGGATATAGGGATGACCCTGGTAGTACGTCCAGAACTTGTGCTGATTCTGGGCCTCGAGGTCATAGTCGACTTCTTCGACCAGCCGCTCGGTTAGCTCTTGTACCAGAGGCTTCGGGTCAAGGCTGGGAAAGGCTCGGCCCATGATGCGAAGTAGTGGATCGGCATTACTCAGGTCATTCTTGATCGCCTGATCAACACCCGGATACTGCACCTTGACCGCCACGGCACGGCCGTCGTGGGTTAGTGCACGATGCACTTGCCCAATCGAGGCTGCCGCTATGGGTTCGCGATCAAACTCGGCGAAGACCTGCTCAGGTGGCGCACCCAACTCAGCGGTTATCGCACCAACAACCAGATCATGGCTCATCGGAGGAGCATCTTGTTGTAGCGCTGAGAGCGTCTTGCGCATGTGCTCCGGCATGCCTTGGTCCAGATAGCTGGCCATCTGACCGAGCTTCATGAAGGCACCCTTCATATTGCCGAGACGTTTCACCACATCCTCGGCCGTCTTCAGCTCAAACGCTCGATCGAGTTCTTCCTTACGGCCTGCGTCGGCAAAAATTCGGCGAGCCTTGTGTGCACCCCATCGCGCGCCGACCTTCGATCCAAGACCCGCGATTTGTACATTCCGGGCGGCTCGGCCGACCTTGCTGATAGGAGTGTCCTGGCTCACGATGGGACTCTATTGGTACCACAGACGATGGGCCGGGTCTGACACGGTATTCCTACGTGACACATGGCGAGCCGGTCAGCATCAAACCACTTACTCAGACGCTGGTTGGCGGGCAACGCTCGCTGGCGACCACACTTGTGAGATGGAAACCAGCTTCGTGACCGTTGCCAATGGAGATATCTCGCTGAACGTCGCGGTACAGGGCGAAGGCCCCCTCATTCTGTGTATCCACGGATGGCCAGAGCTGTGGTACTCCTGGCGGCACCAGATGGCCCATTTCGCTGACCTCGGATACATGGTCGCGGCGATGGACGTTCGTGGCTACGGAGGGTCATCGAAACCCGACGAAATCGCGGCGTATACCCTCATCGAGCTCGCTGGCGATGCTGCTGCCGTGATCGACCAACTGGGAGACGGCACCGCAATCGTCTTCGGACATGACTGGGGCGCGCCAATTGCGTGGAACACCGCTCGTTTACACCCAGACAAGGTGAGCGCCGTAGCCGGGCTGAGCGTCCCATACCTACCTGTCGGAGCCGACGATTCGCTCGCTCTGTGGCGTGAGCGATACACCGCCAACGACAAGTTCTTTTATCAGGTGTATTTCGCTGACCGAGGCGACGAAGCCGAGGCTGAGCTTGGTGCCGACTCGTTGCGAAGCATCCGCATGATCTACTACGCCGCTTCGGGCGACGGCGTGGGTGGTTTCCTTGGAGAGAAACCAGCGAGTGATGCCATGCTCGATGGTCTCACCGACCCGGACCCGTTCCCATCGTGGGCGACACCGCAGGATCTGCAGGTGTATGGCGACGCTATGCAAGCCGGCGGATGGAGGGGTCCGCTCAACCGGTACCGGGCCCAGACCCTTGACGCCGAGCAGTTGGGTTCTCGCCCGAACCCCAACCTCACACAGCCGGCGACCTTTATCGGTGGCGAACTCGACATGGTCCGCCAGTTCGTCGAGGGCCTCGACTTGTACGAGTTCGCCCCACTCGCGTGCGACGACTACCGGGGCACCGCCATCGTCGAAGGTGCGGGACACTGGGTGCAGCAGGAAGCACCCGACGCCGTAAACAGTGCACTCAAAGCATTTATCGAGGGCCTGTAACCCGACGCTTCTACACCAGCCGTCGAACAAATAGTCCGCAGTTCACCTTCGATGCGTCGCCGACTTGCGATGATACAAGAGTGTCTTCTTCTAACGTACGGGCCCCGTCGCCCATCGACCGCGCATTCCTGACCGACCAACCTGAGACAGGAACCCTGTACCTCGTCCGTCATGGACAGCAACAATGGCCTGATCCGTTGACCTCGGTTGCTGGCGATTGGGTCGACCCGCCACTCTCCGAAACAGGTCGGGCCCAGGCCGATTGTGTTGGCCGATGGCTGGCCGACCGCCCGGTCGCCGCCGTGTATAGCTCTCAACTCTTGCGGGCCAATGACACCGGCAAGGCCATCGCCCGCCATCACCAGCTTGAGGTCCAGGTCATCGAAGAACTCGAAGAGATCCGACTCTTCGAAGACCTACCGCAGGATGAACGACCAATCGACATCCTGGGCGAGATGGCCCTTGACGGCATCCGTGAACGTTTCGTACAAACGCAGAAATGGGATGTGTATCCCCACACTGAACGGTCACTCGACTTTCGTCGTCGCGTAGGTTGGGCGATCGAATCTGCTCTCGTAACCCACCCTGGCGAAACGATTGTGATCGCGTGCCATGGCGGCGTTATCAATGCCTATCTGTCGGAGATACTCGGCCTTGACGTCGATATGTTCTTCCGGCCGTACCACGCATCGTCGCACCGTATTTTGTTTGGACAGGGCCGCCGAGTCATCGACACGCTCAACGATGAGGCCTACCTCGCCGCCGAAGGCTTGCTTACTCATTAATGCTGCGTTTACTGAGGGTTTCCTGAGGCGAGTGATGGCTGTCTGAGGACCTCTTCGCGCAACCGTCGTTGACTCACGATTCCGTTGGGCTTAGGCCGATTCGCGGATCTCTCGTTTGAGGTCCTTGATCTCGTCGCGGAGGCGAGCAGCATATTCAAACCGTAGATCGCCCGCAGCCTCGTTCATTTCCTCTTCAAGCGTGCGGACGAGGCGTTCGAGATCATCGCTGTGCATATTCGAGATATCGGCCAATGGTTTATCCCGTTTGCGAGACCGTTTGCCGTCGTTGGGCGATGGAGCCTTCTGCTCGTTCGGGCGCAGAAACGCCAGGATGTCGGTAACAGCCTTGGTGATGGTCTGCGGGTCGATGCCGTGTTCTTCGTTGTAGGCCTGTTGCACCGCCCGGCGGCGCTGGGTTTCACCGATCGCAGCGGTCATTGATCTGGTCATCTGGTCCGCGTACATCACGACATGGCCCTCGACGTTACGAGCAGCACGTCCCATGGTCTGGATAAGCGACGTCTCGCTGCGCAGGAAACCTTCCTTGTCGGCATCGAGAATGGCCACAAGCGCACATTCGGGGATATCGAGACCTTCGCGCAGCAGGTTGATGCCG
>DNHM01000384.1 GCA_003485885.1 Acidimicrobiaceae bacterium | reverse complement strand
GTCGACTCGACGAAACGTTCGGTGGCTCTGTTCCGTCACACCTGGGGCGAGAACCTGTCGGCCCAGGTCGGCTTCGGCCTCATCGGTTTCCTGGCATTCATCCCGATCGTCATCCTGGCTGCAATCGGAGCAACGATCGGCACCCTGCTCGGTTTCGTCCTTATCGCCGTTGCAGTCGTGGCGGGCATCGCCTTGATCACGGTGCTCAGTGCATTGGGTGCCATCTTCCAGACAGCGCTCTACCACTACGCCGTAGGCACTGAGCTCGCTGCCGAGCTCGATGCAACCATGCTGCGCGATTCCTTCGCCCGCAAGTAATCAACCACCCCGGCGGCTGCATGCGTGCATGTGTCGTACATCCACCACACTACGCAGACTCTGCACGGCTCCTCCTTGCGGGGCAACGCCGCCGATCGCTGTCGCTCGTTACGGGTCCTTCGGTGCTGGTCCTTCGGTGCTGATGGCCGGTTGCGCGCCGACCACCAACGGGTGACACCGACGGGGCTCGACCATCGAGAAGAGCTGCTAGCTTGCCGACTAGCCCAACAGCGCCTCGCCCATCGATCGCAACTTGGCCCGTTGGATTTTGACACCGTTGGGGCCGTCGGTCACCGGGAACGCATCGATGGCGACCACCCGCACCGGGCACTTAAAACGAGCCAAGGATGCAGCGCAGTGATCGATGACAACCTGCTCGTCGAAGTCAGCCCCTGGCGACAGGATGACGAAGGCAACCGGACGGGCGCCTTGCTCACGTCCGATCGCAACGACCTGGGCCTGATCAATCTCGTCAAGTTGCATGATCACACCTTCGACCTCGGCCGGTGCAACCAGGAACCCGCCCAGCCGCATGACGTCGCCAATGCGAGTGATGTACTCGAAGCTACGAGGACCATCTTCGACCGCGAGGTCACCCGTCTTGAACCACGGGCCGTCGAAGTTCGCCGCGGTCAGTTCGACATCGATCTCGTCGCCGCCGTCGGCCAGATAACCCTCGAACAGGCTCGGGCCTTGGAGCTGAAGTTCATCGTCGACCACCCGGCGCTCGGCGCGGGGCGACACTAATTCGCCTGCGGCCTTCCATCGTTGTTCCATCGGCAGGCCTGATGCGCCACGGAACGCATAGAGCGCCTGCACTTCGCTCATGCCGTACAAGCCAGAAAGTGGAACGCCCCGAGCTTCACACCGTTCGACGATGCCATCAAGGGCACTGTTAAACCTGGCGTATCCGGAACAGTTGATTGTCGACAGATCCCAGTCCGTTGCCAATAGCCGGTGGAACAGATCGTCGCTTCCGTGCAGCGATGTCACGCCGAGCTCTTGCACCAGCCGCCCGGTCTCCTCGGCTTCAAACGCTGTCGGCATGATCACCATTGCATGGCCTGCCAACGCACCCCAGAGAACGGTAAACCCAAAGACGCCACAAAGCGGCAACGGCACCAGCACTGAAGACTCAGCGTTGTAGCCGAACGCGGCCGCCACATCTGCTCCGTGTGCAGCGATCGACCGTTGTTGGTGCACCACCAACTTGGGTGCACTGGTGGTGCCCGATGTCGTGAAGATTGCGTAGCGGTCGTCGGCGCTTGCGTCCGGAAAGTTGCGTTGGCCAGCGGAGACTTCCGGGAGATCATCGGCGCTACGGATCACCAGCCGAGCGCCGGAACGTTCGATGATCGAGTCAGCAAGAGCCGGAGCAAACCGTGCGTTCACCGACATGACGGCGAACCCGCCGACTGCGGCGGCCGCAAGCAGGTCGACGTAGAGCGGGCTGTTGTGCATCTGCACCGCGATGCGATCGCCTCCTTGCAGACCCGCAGCAGCGAGGTCTGCAGCCAGCCGTTGGCCCGCCTCTAGGACCTGATCACAGGTGCGTTCGTTTCCCTGTGCATCGACAATCACCGATGTCGACTGGCGGAGCAGATCAACAATCGTGTCGACCCGGATCACACCAGTCATGTCGTCTCCCCCGATCTGTGAGCCCCATAACGCACATACCGCGGCCGCACGCTCACGGATCCTGGCGCGGTCATGCGGTGGCCTCGGCTAGAGCAGGAATGATTCGTTCGCCAACGGTGCGTATCACTTCGTAGCGGGGCTCCAACGGAGGAAGCAACATCATCTGGTCAACGCCAGCCTGCTCAAGGCCGAGCAGTCGTTCCACGATCACGTCCTCGGTTCCGACAAGACACGAAGACTCGATCAACGCCTTGGTCACGAATCGCTCTTCTTCTGGAACTACCCAGCAGTTGTGCCCCGCGTGAACTCGTTGGTGACGGATCGCTTCGGGAACCTGCTCGAGCACAGCGGTGTAGTCGTCCCACACCTCGAGCACCGCTGGGTTGCGAGGTAACCGGCCAAAGTTGCGCCATTGGTCGTAGCTGTAGTGCAAACTGGCAATTGCGAATGCCCCGCATAAGTGCCGCACCCGATCGGAGTCTGTTGCCTCGCCCGGGGTAAGCACGACGATCGTGTTCAGTGTTGTGGCTGGGAAGGTCATTCGGTCGACCTGGCGACCTGCTTCGGCGGCACCTCGCTCGACACCGCGCCACAGCCCCTCGGCCAACGCTGGATCTGGCGGAACCGAGAGCACGAGACCGTCGCCATGTTTGCCAGCGAGCGCCAACGACTTCGGACCGAAACCAGACACATACATGGGGATCGGGTCTTCGAAGTTCACAAAGCCCGCGTCGGGCATGATATGGCGCACCGGGGATGTCTTACCTCGCCATTCGACCATCGCCTCTTCGCCAGCAAGCAAGGGCTTGAGCTCGGTCAGGTACTGATCAAACTGGGCGATCGTCATTGGCTTGTGGCCCATAATGCGCATTGCGGTGTTGCCGGTACCGATGCCGCAAAACGTGCGTCCGGGCGCGATCTGATTGATCGTGGCCATCGACGCTGCTGTCACCGGCGCTGGCCGTGTAGCGGCGACCGAAACGCCCGTTCCAATCTTGATCGTCGACGTGCGATCCGCTGCGAGCGCTGCGGTTGCATACGCATCACTCCAGATCATCTGACTGTCAGCGAACCAGGCGTGGGTGAAACCCAACCGTTCTGCCTCGACGACATAATCGATGTCGTCGATCTTGCTTGCCACACAAATTCCAAGCTTCATCCCTTGATCTTGCCAGCCCGCCAGAACCGCCAGCGAATTGTGATCTCCATAGGGGTCAACAATTGGATGAGCAATGAGGTGCGACGTCGCAGCCAAAGGAAGTCGATGGCAACGACCTGGCGTTGCGTCATTGCAGCCTCGACCGTAAACATGGGTGCATCGCCGTTGCCACCGCCCGCAGCTAACGCCAGCTGATCCGGAGCGGCTTCATGAAATGTTACGTCCCCTGGGGACGTAACATTTCATTTCTCGACAACCTCGAAGGTGTGCGAGTTGCTGCTCGTGCGTCATGGTGAGCAGCAATACAAATGAGGAATGACGATCGCCGCCAGCGTAAATCCTCCCCTATCTGAGCTTGGCCAACAACAGGCCGCAGCGGTTGGTGCCCGACTGGCCGACCATGACTTCGTTTGCCATATACACCACACCTCGCTCACGACCG
>DNHM01000382.1:7811-8827 GCA_003485885.1 Acidimicrobiaceae bacterium | reverse complement strand
TCCGAACCCGACCGAAGCAGAAGTACGCGAAGGGCTCGAGGGCAACCTCTGCCGTTGTACCGGCTACCACAACATTGTCAAAGCAGTGTTGAGCGTGGCAGGTGAGTCATGATTCCGGCAGCTTTTGATTATAAAGTCGCCGAGTCGGCCGAACAAGCAATCTCTCTTCTGGGTGAATACGGCGACGAGTCCAAGCTCCTCGCCGGAGGCCACTCCCTTATCCCGATGATGAAGTTTCGGCTTGCAGCGCCGACCGTGCTCATCGACGTCGGTCGCATCAGCGACTTGAGCTACATCCGCGAGGCCGATGGCCATCTCGCCATCGGTGCAATGACCAAACATGTCGAGGTTGAGACCTCAGACATGGTGGCGCAACATGCTCCCATGCTTGCGTACGTTGCTGCACTTGTTGGTGACCCATCCGTTCGTCATCGAGGCACCCTTGGCGGCACACTGGCTCACAGCGACCCAGCCTCTGACCTGCCAGCAGCGGTGCTGGCACTCGGTGGCACCATCGTCGCCCAAGGTCCCAACGGCACCCGCGTAATCGCTGCCAACGAGTTCTTCACCGGTTACTTCGAGTCGGTGCTTGCTGCCGACGAGATGATCACCGAGGTACGGATCCCTACCGGCACCGGCGGCTGGAACTATCAGAAGTTCAACCGCCGTGCCCAAGACTGGGCCATTGTTGGTGTCGGCGTCGCCGATGGCGGCAAGGGCATCAGCCTGGTCAATATGGGGTCAACTCCGTTGCGGGCGACCGCAGCCGAAGAAGCAATCGCCTCGGGCGCATCTGCTGCTGACGCAGCCGCTCTGGCCGCACAAGGCACTACGCCTCCCGAGGACAACAATGCCGATGGTGCCTATCGCAGCCATCTGGTAACTGTGTTGACCCGTCGAGCCCTCGAGGCTGCTGGCGTCGCCTAACAATCCGCTCGCAGGGCTACCTGCGACCAGACGTAATTTCCCGCTACACGGTGCCATCTGGGGGCATCGTGTAGCGGGAAGTCGTCGTT
>DNHM01000382.1:4726-7791 GCA_003485885.1 Acidimicrobiaceae bacterium | reverse complement strand
GCGTTGGTTGGTATTGCTGCTGTCACACAGATTTCAACCAGGAGTGCTGATCGCGCCATGTGGGCCTCGACACAGGCTCGCGCCGGCGCATGGCCTTCAGGGACCCACCCATTCCAGACCTCGTTCATGAGTGCAAAATGGTTGTCGATATCTCGCAGATAGATCGTTGCGCTCAACAGATGGCTGTTATCGGTGCCAGCCTCGGCGAGTAGGGCATCGATGCGCTCAAGGGTTGACCGCGTTTGGTCCTGAACGTCTGCATCTGGATCTTTGGCAACCTGACCCGACAGATAGACCGTGCCGTTGTTGATCACGATGTGGCTCGCTCGAGCGGACGTGTGTATACGAGAGATAGTCATGTTCAGAGGTTACGTCGTGTCGCCCTTTGCGGTGGGCGTTGGTTGTTCGCTTCGAACTCGTTGTCTAGGTCCGGGCGCCGGTAGCACTCTGCACTACGCAGATTCGGCGGAACAACTAGGTAGGCAGGCCGAAGTTCTTGGCAACGGCCGGATCAGATTGAGCTAGCCGGATCAAGTCGGCGTCGGTCTCGGACACGTCACCGAGCGCGTGTTGCTGGTTATAACTACGAAACGTGGTTTTGGTCATGTGGACGGCCAGCTCAGGCAGGGACGAAATGCGTTCGACCATCGATTGCACGGTTGCATCCAGTTCTGCTGCCGGCACACACGCATGAGCGACACCCCACACGGCTGCAGTCGTGCCATCGATGCGGTCGGCCAGCATGACCAACTGGCGGGCCCGAGCGGTCCCGATTTCTTGGGCGAGGCGAGGTATTGCCGCCCATGTGAGCGGCACACCGAGTTCAACTTCGGGGAGATACCAGGCAGTCTCTGGCGTGGTGATGCGAAAGTCGCACGACATGGCAAAACACATGCCACCGCCGATGGCGTGTCCTTGCACACGTGCAACGGTTGGGATCGGACAGTCTTCGATTGCACGACATGCCCTTCGGCCGAGATTTGCTTGCCAACGTTTACCCCGCTCGGAGGTTGGATACTCGGGGTCCATGTCAGGGTTACGGTCCGCCCCCACGCTGAATGACCGGCCTCGGCCACCAAGCACGACCACCCGGGCATCGTGTTCTCGCTCAAGGCTCATGAACAGGTCGCCAACTTCTCGGAGCATGACCGAGTCGACCGCATTAAGTTTGTGTGGCCGGTCGAGCCAGACATGTAGAGCGTCGCCTACTCGCTCGGAATCGAGCGTTGTGTATCTCGCTGTTAGGTCATCGCTCATGTCCTATGTTTAGTCGGTTTGTTGTCGGCTGGGTACCTGGCGTGGTTAGTCACGGCTGACAACCGCCCAGTTCACAGCCGACGTCATTCGTCGGTGAGCCCGGCGTCTTCGAACTCGAACATGGTTTGTGCCAACCCGCTGCGCCGGGTTCGCCCTTCGGTCATCACTCCGAACCGTGTTCTGACGCAGCGATACCAAGCGCAGGGTCGTGCATGCATCATGTCCATCCAGGGATGGGCACTTCGACGCCGAGACTTACGTCATGGGCGACGATCGCGGTGCGAGCGGCACGACGTATGAGCCGCATCTCGCAGGTGGTGATGGACTCTGCCACTCCGTTTCAGCTCACGAATGCCCAGATCCAGAGTATTCATTGCTCTTCTCATGGATCGTGACGTACCACTGAAGTGTTAGTCCATGAGCTTGTAGCGTTGCGAGTCCATGCGAATGCAGCACTTCTTGGCAGGCCGTCGCCATCGGAATCGGCCATCATTGTTCACACATGAGCATGATGCCATTGCGGAGTCGCTGCACGAGCAAGATCGTCTCATTATGAAAGTCGTCTCATCATGAAGGTTGCACTGTCACTCCCTCCGTTTGGTCATCTGGCTGATCCGGGGCTCCTGGTCGAGATAGCGCTGGCCGCCGAAGCTGCCGATATCGACGGCTGCTTCCTGTGGGATCACGTCTATCGACCAGATTCTGACCCCCGCGAGATCCTGGATCCATGGGTGGTGCTCGGTGCCCAAGCATTCGCGACCGAGCGGATTCGCCTTGGGCCGATGGTCACACCGTTGACTCGTCGGCGGCCGATCAAGTTGGCCCGAGAAGCGTTGACGGTTGACCATCTGTCAGCCGGACGGTTAACGCTCGGTCTCGGTCTTGGCGTCGACAGCGGCGGTGAACTGAGCCGCTTCGGCGAGATCGTGGACCCTAAGGAGCGAGGAGATCGCCTCGACGAAGCGGTTGCGCTTCTGGAAGCGTTCTGGTCGGGCGAGCCTGTTGACCACGACGGCGCAGCCTTTCGCGCCGATGGGGTCACGGTGTTACCCCGACCGGTCCAGCAGCCGCGTATTCCGATGTGGTTCGCAGCTCGTGGCGCATCGGCCAAGCGGCCGGTCCGACGGGCAGCTCGATTTGACGGACTAGTCCCGATCGAACTCGAGGACGGGGATCATCTGAGCCGTATTCTCGATGTGGTCATTGATGAACGGGGCTCGCTCGATGGCTTCGACACCATGGTGGGCACGAACCTTGACCCGGTCGACGCGGAACGACGGGGAGCAACCTGGTCGTACCAGAGTTTTGCAACCAGCGCGACGGCTGACGACGTGTTCGCCGTCATCCGTCAAGGTCGCTGGGCCTAACGTTGCGCTGGTGCATCAGCTGCGCTGGAGACGGAACACGGGAATCTCGCGGGGCGCCGCATCGATCTCGTATTGCGTGAATTGCGGCATCATCGCGGCCTGAGCATCGAAGAGTTCCTTACGGTCCTCGGCCGCGAGCACCGCAGTTGCCTGGTAGGTCTCGGTTCCGATCTCGACGGTGCACGCCGGGTTAGCGACCAGGTTGTGATACCAGTTTGGGTGGCTGGGGGCGCCGCCCTTTGAGGCAATGATGATGGCGTCGTCGCCGTCCATCGAATAGACCAGTGGCGAACACAACGCGCGGCCGCTCTTGGCTCCGGTCATTGTGACCAGAATCATGGGAGCGCCTTCGAACGGCCCGCCGCAGACACCGTCGTTTGCTCGGAACTCTTCGATGACTTGTTCGTTGAAGCTCAGGTGATCCATCGTGTTTCCCGTGGT
>DNHM01000382.1:0-4597 GCA_003485885.1 Acidimicrobiaceae bacterium | reverse complement strand
ACAGGCCGGATGTGTTCGTCGCTCTATGTTCCACTCGGGCTCGATTCGCAGAAGTCGGTGCGACCGGCGGACGCACGCCGGCGGTGAGGTGCACGCGGGGGGCAGCCGTGACGACACCATCCATGGGTCAGGGAAGCTGGCCTGCCACGGTGGAACAGTCGACGACCGACAACATGGTACCTGTACCAAGATCGACGCTGGCTGGGCTGAACACCCAGTTCTGACGGATCACTTCGTTCGAAGCCGCGTTGGTCAGGGTCACTTGCGCTTGGCCATTCGCTAATGTTCCTGCGACGTTTTGATCGATGACGGTTTGGCCGTCGATCGTGCGAATCAGTCCAGAGATCTGGGTGCGATTGGTGAACTGAAGCCGGGCGGTTCCGCTCGGAGCACGTTGGCTTCTGAAACACACGATCGAGGTTGACTGGCCGGTGGCTGGAGTGACCGTTGGTTCTGGAGCATTCGGATCTGGGGGTGTGTCGGTGGCAAGAAACTGGGAGCTGACCCAGCCAGTCACATCGTTGGCGCCAAACGTGATCTGGGTCCATGTGGCTCCGTTGACGGTGGCGCGCTCGCCAGTGCCAAAGACATGTCGGTCGCCCACTGAAAGCGAGCCCACGATGTCGTTATCTACACCAGGGCCCGATCGGATGTTCAGCCCGTCGGGAACACCAACAACCTGCCAGAAACCGGGATTTCCATCCTCGAGTTCAGTCACTGTTGGTGCCGGGTTGACGCTCGGCGCAAAAACTGGGGTCGGATTCTCGACGACGTTGGGTGCGGTCGATGCGCCGTTGTTCGGCCGCTGGCTGTTGTAGACCAGAAGTGTTGCGATAGCGACAAGGCCGACAGCCAGAAGCCCCCCAACCAGCTTCAGGAATAACGGGCCCGAGGGACCGGAGGAGCCGCGGCCACCCCCACCACGAGGTGGAACGGCCGGAATTTCTTCGGTAATCGGGTAACCAACCGGTGGCAGCACGGTGGTGCGATCTGGGTCAAAGCTCATTGCCAAGGTCCTGTAGACTGGTGGGCACAGAGCGCACCGGTTCCGGTAGTAGTACCTCGAATACTAGGCCCACGTGGCACTATCGCCGGTTCGCCTAACAACCAGCAATCCAAGCAGCGCCGGCTCGGTCCGAGCCACCATATTTTCGTGGGTAGGCGCCTTGGTCGGGATCAGCTGCGCCGTCGGACTACTCTGGGATCCCGCGGGGAATGACATGTCATCATCAAAAACTAAATCGAAAATACTGAAAGGTCATCCTTCGGCGCGTTTTGAGTACCGGGTGTGGGGCGAGTACCGCACCGCACGAAAGCTGATTCGCAAGCTGGCTGACAGCGAAATTCGCGAAGAACTCGAAGACTGTTATCTGCTCGTCGACGACGAGACATTTAATGCCAAGATCCGTGACAACACGCTCAAGGTCAAACAACTTATTGCCGAGGACAAAGGTTTTGAGCGGTGGGTATCCGATAAATATCGGTCAGCAGACTCGACGCCGTCACCCTTCGATGTCGTCTACGAAGCGCTCGATCTCGATCGGCTTCGCAAAGAGAAGCGGTTCAAGCTGACCGACGCACTCAAGGGACTCGACGCCGATTCAGGTGTGCGGGTGGTGTTCGTGACCAAACAACGCCGTCGTTATTTTATTGGTGACCTCAAGGCCGAGGTCACCGACGTCAAGATTGCCGAGACGGGCGAAATCGTGCGTACGTTGTCGATCGAGGGTGACGATTTGCAGGAGCTGGTGAAGTTGCGCAAGAAACTCGGTCTCAAAGGTGAGCCGAACACTTCGATGGCTCAGTTCATCGATCCAGAAGTCGAACCTGAATCCGCCTGACGAGGCGGCGTGTCGCAACAAGTCGTCGCAACAAGTTTCGCAGCTAGTCGTCGGTGTCGGTGGCGCCATCATCGAGATAATCGACGTGGGGCAATGGATCGACCGACGTACGCACAATACCAACAAGGTTGGCGCCGATACGTCGAAGGAAGCGGTAGTAGATCGCCAGGGGTACAACCTCGTGGCCGGGTCGTTCCGACGTCATGAACTCGTCGATCTTCGACTGGTAATACGCAACCGAAATGTTTGCCCGATCGGTGTACTCAGCGATCGCCTCGTCGTCGGCGTCGGGCGCGTTGAGGAGTTCGGCTGCTTCGGCGAACAGTGCAGAGAGTTCTTGACGCTCGGCGAACAGTCTTTCTCGTTCACTGCTGTCGGCGAAGGACACACCTTGCTCGGCAAGTTCCAGGATGTTCTTTGCCTGGTCGCCAATTCGTTCGACCTTCTTCAGCAGCAGCGTGAAACCAAGAACCGATCCAATATCGGCGGTGCCTTGCACCGCGACGTGCACTACCAATTCGCTACGGAGTTCTTGTTCGGCCTGGTTGATGCGCTCGTCGGTGGCGCGTACGTCGTCGGCAACCGACGATGCTTCGGCGTCGGTGAGGAGCGCCATCGAGGCAAGGTCAAACGAGTGGCGCGCGTCGCCGAGCATGGTGACCGCCCGGGTCACTATGGGCGCGAAGTCGCCTTCGCCGGAGCTTCCTTTGAAGAATGAGAGAACCACAGAAAATCGCCTTTCGTGCGAGTGTTAACCCAGGAGTGCGACGCCAAGAAGCGGTAACACCACGAATACCACAGCGACGTAGGCCACGGCGGTCGTGCGGCGTTTGACGGCCACGTCAGCGAGGCGTTCGGCAGCAAAAATCGGCCAGTAGCGAGCAACCGGGATTACGTAGAGAAGGAAGATGCCGAACACGTTGAAGGTGGTGTGGGCAAGCGCCACGGTCAGAGCCTCGGGTGCACCCGTTGCGAGTGAAGCCAGCAATGCCGTGATGGTTGTTCCCACGTTTGCACCGAGAGTTACGGGATAGGCATTGCGAAGGGTGATCACACCGGCGCCCGCGAGTGGGATGAGAATCGACGTGGTGATGCTGGATGACTGCACTGCGATCGTAATGACCAAGCCGAGAACGAGAGCGGCTGCTCCGCCGCCTTTGCTCAACATCGCGTTGACCGAACGTTCGACCCGATCAGCAACGAGCGAGCGCATGTTCTTGGTGATGAACGCCAACGCCAACAAGATGATCGCCAGTCCACTGACGACCATGAGCGTGCCCTGCACATTGCCGCTGGTGCCGACCGCTTCCCAGAAACTCTTGAGCCAGGACACCGGCTCCTTCACCCACGCCTTGATCGGGCTCTTCCACTCGGATCCGGCTGAACCCACGAGCCGTTCGCTGATTGTCTCGGCCGTGCTGCTGATGATGCCGAAGAACACCTCAAGCGGTAACAGAATGGCAACCGCGAGCACATTGAAGAAGTCATGCACGGTGGCTGCCGCGAATGCCCGCCGGAACTCGCTGGACTGACGAATGTGGCCAAGTGACACCAATGTGTTGGTAACCGTGGTGCCGATGTTCGCACCCATAGCCATAGGGACAGCGTCGTCGACACCAAGTTTGCCAGTGGCGACCAGGCCAACAATGATCGAGGTCGATGCGGAAGAGGACTGCACCAGGATCGTGCCGAGGATGCCAATGCACAGAGCGGCTATGGGGTTGCCAGCAGCGGAGAACAGACGCTCGGTGGTGTCCTCGCCCATGATCTTGATGCCGGACTCGAGCGATGACACACCCACCAGGAATGCGTAGATCAGCGCCACGACAAACATGGCCCGTGCTGGCTTACGGATCGACTCAAGTGGCTCGGTTACGGAGGACACAGGCGCCGACGATACCAGTAGCAACGCTAGGGCTATGCCGCCCGTCACCTGATTTGCGAGTCTTTTCGCGTGTCGAGCGGGCAGGTTGTATGGCTTTTCTGCGCTGCTGTCGGTTTCAGGCCAAGCTGATCATCGGAGCGGTATACCGGGAGCGGTTCCCAGGGAAAGGGATCTGACTGACCATGCGCTACCTGCTGTTGCTCATTCCGAGGCGTTGGCAGCGGCGAGCTCACCAAGGTTCTTCAGGGCCGGACCCCAGGCAGCGGTCAGCTGTTTGGTGAGTATCTTCTGGGCGAGCTTGCCGACAAACGTTGGTTCGAAGGCTCCGATGTAGGTCAATGTGGTGCGAGGCGACCCGCCGTCCGTGCGGTCCTCGAGCCTGATGCCTTCGGCTGCTTTCTTGGCTATAGGAAGCGACCACTTGCGGATCGCGAACGCGTACTCCTGTTCGGGGATGAGCGAGATCGCTTCTTCGTGCACCTTGAGACCATTGACTTTGACGACACGCGTCTGGCCCGGTTCGGTCCACAACCACGGAGTGGCATCAACCGAGGACATGTTGTCGAACCACTGCAACCACGATGCTTGGTCCGCGATCAACTCCCAGCAGGCGCCGATGGGGGCCATAACGGTCACCTCGGTCTCGATCCGAAAAGAGGCAGAGTCCATGAACTCCGCCGTCACTAGTTCCAAGGTGGGCATATCGCAGTCTCCACCCACCAGCCCCCAACCACAACGCGGCCACCCCGAGCAAGCTCCCACGTCACGCGGGGTCAGACCCCGCGTGACGAAGGTGTGGGTGTGGGTGTGGGTGTGGGTGTGCGGAGTCTTACCCGTAGATTTCGTAATTCGAGGGGTGCTGAGCGAAACT
>DNHM01000333.1:897-15087 GCA_003485885.1 Acidimicrobiaceae bacterium | reverse complement strand
GACGTGCCGTCGACCGGGGCGTCAAATTGGTGATCAACACCGATAGCCATCACACCAGCGAGTTGGGTCGGATGGAGTACGGCGTGCTGACCGCCCAACGAGGCTGGGCCCCCACGGACCAGGTCATCAACACTTGGGACCAGGATCGGTTCCTGGCCTGGGTTGCCAGCCATCGAACAGCTGACTGAAAAGTTACGTCCCCTGGGGACGTAACATTTGGCCTGATGTCAGATCCGCTACGACGCAGCCGTCGCTATGGAGATGTAACTTCGGCGAGCGTTGCGAGGAAACGGTCGTTCTCTTCTGGGGTGCCGATGGTGACGCGAATGCCTTCGCCTGCGAACGGTCGAGTGACAACACCGCGCTTTTCGATTTCGACGTAAACATCCTGCGTTCGCTCACCCAGCGGTAGGTACACGAAGTTGGCCTGAGCATCGGGCAACTGCCATCCGGCCGCGGTCAGGGCCGCTACGACGCGGCCTCGTTCCTTGCGCAACCCAGCCAGAAATGGCTCATACTCGTCGAGCGCCGCCAGCGCCGCGAGCGCAGCCGCTTGAGCGATGCCATTCACAGCGAATGGGACGAGCACCTTGTTGACCTCGTCGACGATGGCGGGTGCGGCCACGAGATACCCCACGCGCACCCCGGCCAGCCCATAGGCCTTCGAGAAGGTGCGACTGACAACCACGTTTTGGTGATCGGCCAACAACGAAACCGGGTTGCCAAAACTTGGATCCAAGAATTCGCGGTAAGCCTCGTCGACGAGCACGATTACATGATCGGGTACCTTCGCCAACATCGCACGCAACGCTTCGACGCTGAGCGCAGTGCCGGTCGGGTTATTTGGCGTGGCCAGCATGATGATCTTTGTTCGCTCATCGACCGCTGCCGCCACTGCGTCGAGGTCGAAGGCATGGCCCACCAGCGGAACCTGACGAGACTCTGCGCCCATCATCTGCACGTTGACCGGATAGGCCTCGAACGAGCGCCACGGGTAGACGACATTGTCGCCCGGGTCGAGATATGCCAGGCACAGTTGCTGGAGCAGCCCAACGGACCCGCAACCAACGGCCACATGATCTAGGTCCGTGCCGACCATGGCCCCAATGGCGGTGCGTAGTTCGATGGCCAGATGGTCGCAGTAACGGTTTACTCCGGCCGCGGCTTCGGTCATCGCGGCAATGACCGATGGCACCGGCGGATACGGATTCTCGTTCGATGCCAACTTGATGGCGTTCTCGATGCCGTGTTCTTCCTCGGCCTGTTCCGCAGCCTTGCCAGGACGGTACGCGGGCATGGCCTGCACTGCTGGCCGGACGCCTCCGATACTCATGAACGTGCTCCTGTCTGCGCGGCCGACTGGCCTCGATCGTCTCCGCGAACCTAGCCGAGGACGTGCCCGAATGAACAGGTGCCCTTGAGGTCATGCGGAGGATGGGCAGCCAGTGTCTCGCAGGCAGACGTGTTGGCTTCGTTAGTTAGCTGGGGGGCGGTAGAAGATCGCGAGTTGGGCGATGCCAGCGGCGATACCGCCGCCTGCGGCTAGGACCAGGCCGGCCCAGCCGTCGAGGTCACGATCAATACCGATCGCGTTGTCGAGCGACCATTCGCCCGGGCCGAGCATGGCGATGCCGATGGCGGCGACTGCCAAGATGAAGGTGTACTCCCAGCCCCCGCTCACGATGAAGAAACCTTCAGCTCGGTGCACGGTGTAACCAGCAACCAGCATGACCCCCACAAAACCCATGGCCGAGAAGGTTGTCAGGAGGCCGACGGCCAATCCGACGCCAGCCAAGATCTCGGTGCCGGCTGCCAAACGAGCATGCACTGCTCCTGGTTTCATGCCGATGGAGTCAAACCAACGGGCGGTTCCATCTAACTTGCCGCCTTTAAATACCTTGGCATAACCGTGAGCGGCCATCGTCAGGCCAAAGGCCACCCGCAAGAGCAACATTGCTGCGTTGTACTGGTCCATGTCTGGACCTTAGGACTTCGAACACCTACCGCCCCGTATTGGCTACGTAGCCGTAACCTAAGACCCGTGGGAACGGTCATCAATATCGTTATCGCTGCTGGTGTGTTTTACTTCATCATGAAGACGGGCTTGAAGCTGCTTGGTGGTTTCTCGCAGCCCATGGCTGAGCCACCACCACCCGGCGAGATGCGCAAGGTCAAGTTGAACTACCGCTGCGATATCTGTGGTTCTGAAGCTCGCATGACGTTGGCACTCGACGAGCAGCCGCCTGCACCGCGCCATTGCCTCGAAGACATGATTCTGATCACACCTGTCGAGTAAATCGAATTGTTATGTTCCCCTGGGGAACATAACAATTCAGATCAGTGGAACTGGGTGGCGGTGACAATACCGCCCAGGATGAGTCCGAGGCCACCGAGTAGGTACCAGTTGCTGGTGCCACCAGGTACCCAGCCCATGTAATTCATGATGATCATGAGCGCGCCAGCGATGAGCAAGCCGAACATCAGCACCGGGACCCAGACCGGGCTGACCTTGCCCGGAACGTATCCCGAGCTGTACGGCTGCTGCACTGGAGCCTGAGCGCCCTTGGGTTGAGTTCCCTTAGCGGTAACTCGACCACCCTGGACTTTACGTTTTTGTGGGCTTGCCATACCGATAGGTTAGTCAAACCAGAGCGCCACGAAACGCACGTGGTGCGTTTCCTACTTGACGTTGATGTATCGCCTAGCCGTGGGGGTCGCTGGCCACGACTGACAAACAGCTACTCCTCGGGCCGAAATAGCCGATTGGAGAACGACGTCGGTGGTGCTCAGGGCCGTCGTTGGCGCTCAGGACCGTCGGGACGCACCAAGTATTCAGGGGACGTGCCTCTTCGGCCAATTACAGTGATGTTATGGCTCCACGCGTGGTCGTAATCGACAACTACGACTCGTTCGTTTACATCCTCGTGCAGTACCTGGGCGAGCTTGGTGCCGACATTCATATTCACCGTAACGACGAAATCACCGTTGACGAAATTGCTGCACTGGAACCCGATGCCATCCTGGTTAGCCCCGGCCCGGGTACGCCCGACGACGCTGGTATCTCGCTGCAGGTGATCCAGGAACTCGGGTCAACCATCCCGGTGCTCGGCGTCTGCCTCGGCCATCAATCCATCGGCCAGGTCTTCGGCGGTGATGTGGTGCGAGCACCGACGGTGATGCATGGAAAAACATCAACCGTCACTCACAATGGGCGGGGCGTCTTTACTGGCCTCGACCCGGAACTGACTGTGACCAGGTACCACTCGCTCGTTGTCGAGCCACGTTCGATTCCCGACGTGCTCGAGGTCACTGCCACCAGCCAAGACGGCGTCATTATGGGCCTTCGCCACCGCGACTTCCCCATCGAAGGCGTGCAGTTCCATCCTGAGTCAGTCCTGACAGACTCGGGCCATCAGATGCTCACCAACTTCTTGGCTATGAGCAAACGTTGGGCCGAGACGGGCACGCCAGCAGCCACCACAACCACCACCGCGACAGGTGCGGTCGTCAACGAATAGTCAGCCGTCGAAATCGTCGTCCTGGCCCTGGCCCTGGCCGAAGGCGCCAGCGCCCGGATCAAATCCGCCGTTGCCAGCCTCGGGGCTCAACAATCCGGTGAATACCTGAAGCTGTTGGCCAGGAACAACCACCGAGTTGGGGCCGGGGATCGTGTCAACGACCTTGCCCACCAGGTCTGGGTTCGTGACGAACTGGCCCAATTCAGTGGCGATCAAACCAAGCGAATCAATTTCGATGAACGCCTGGCCCTTGTCCATGCCAATGAACGATGGCAGGATCAGATCCTCGGGTCCTTGGCTCAGCACCACGGTGATCTCACTACCGGGTTTGACGTCTTCACCTGCTTCGGGAATGGTGCCGATCACAAGGTCACGTTCGATCTCGTCGTCGAACTCCAGCTCGAATTGATCGAGCACAACGAATCCTTCGGCCTCAAGTGACACCCGCGCAGCCGCCGGTTCTTGACCTCGCACGTCGGGAACAGGGAGTTCTTCGGTGCCAATCGATACCTGGTAGACCACCACAGATCCCGGATCTGCCAGCGAGCCGGCGGCTGGTTCTTGGCCAACGACTTCGCCCTCGGGTGCCAGATCGCTGGTGATGGTTTGACGCGATGGTTCAAACCCAGCCCGGGTGATTGCCTGGAGTGCCTCATTCTCGGTCATGGTCAGCACTGAGGGCACCGACTTCACGTTGGCGCCTGAACTCACGAACATCGTGACCGTGGAACCCAGGGTAAGCACGGAGTTCGCGGGCGGGTCGGTCCGGATGACCTGGCCGACCGGAATCGAGTTATCAGCGGTTGCGACCGTGGCGACAACAAGTTGCAGCCCCTCGAGGGTGCTGCGAGCGTCGGACTCGACGCGGCCACCGACCGACGGCACAACGGCGGTTTGAGCAGCGACTGTGGTGGGTAGCCCGGTGCCATCGTCGGCAGTGTCCAGTCGATCCTGCAACAGGATCAAAAAACCGGCCAAGATCAACCCAGCCATGAGAACACCAAAGACGATTAACCCGCCACGACGGCGGGGAGGCTCTTGGTACGCGGCCGGCAGCGGTTGGGCCTGGCGACGCTGGGAAGCAACAGCAGTAGTTGCGCCGATGGGCACACCTGGCATCGGGGCACCATTACCCGGGCCTGCCATGTGAGCCGGTGGCATGACGGCGGCGGCAGCGATTGCCTGACCCTGACGGAAACGATCCAGGTCAGCGACCAGCGCTTCTGCCGACGGGTATCGGTTGTCGGGATTCTTCGACAACAGCTTCATGGTTATCGCGGCGAGCGCCGGTGGAATATCGACGCCATGTTCGGTGACCGGCACGACCGGCTCTTGTACATGTTTGTACGCGATCGACACCGGGGTTTCGCCGGTGAACGGTGGTCGGCCAACAAGCATTTCGTACAGCAGCACACCAAGCGAATACAGATCGCTGCGGTGATCGACCTTGTGGCCCTGAGCTTGCTCGGGTGAGAAGTAGGTGGCCGTGCCCATCACCGCACCCGTTTGGGTCAGACTGGCGTCGGCATTCGCTGTCAGGGCGGTGGCAATACCAAAGTCCGCGACCTTCATTTCGCCCTTGGGTGAAACGAGCACGTTGCCAGGTTTAACGTCGCGATGCACAACTCCGCCCTCGTGGGCAAAGCCGAGCGCGCCAGCGACATCGAGTGCCACCCGGGTGACCTGTTCGACCGTCAGGCTGCCGTCGCGACGGAGAATCTGGGCCAGGCTCTGGCCTTCGACATACTCCATCACGATGTAATACGTGCCGAGTTCTTCGCCCCAGTCATAGATCGAGACGATGTTCGGGTGATTCAAATTCGCCGCCGCCTGGGCTTCTCGACGGAACCGCTCGACGAACGTCGGATCGGTTGCGTATTCAGGAAACAGGACCTTGACTGCGACAGGACGTCCGAGCAATTGGTCGCGCGCAAGAAACACGTCGGCCATCCCACCGCGGGCCAACCTGCGATGCAGCTCGTATCGGCCACCAAAGGTGGTGGGGCTCTCCTCGGACATTCTCAGCAATGTTACGTGTGTCAACCGTGAGAATCTCGGCATGGGGGATTGGACCCCAAGGAATTCCGGTCGTTCAAATCGGCCGTAGACCCGAGTTTCTTGGTCTGAGCCCTCGAAATCGTCCTAGATCAGCCATCGTGACCCACACATGCAGCCGAAATCACGACCCAGAAACACCCTGCAAACGGCGTCAGCCGAAGTGCGTGTCGATCAACGAGGCCGCGATTGGGCCAGCTACCGCACCACCGGTTTGTTGGCCTTGTCCCGGGACCGCTTCGACGATTACTGCAAGCGCGAATTCAGGTTCGCCACCACTGGGCCCAGCGAAGGCGATCACCCATGCGTGGGTGTCTTCGGCGCCTGAGAACGTGTCGATTTCGGCGGTACCCGTCTTGGCACCGACCGTCAAGTTGTTCCGAGCCAGTGACTGCGCCGACCCGGTTTCGACCACACCAACCATCATGGCTTCAGTCGCTGCTGCGACTTCGGGCACGACCGCTTGACGCCACAGTTGGGCCTCGACCCGGGCCAATAACTCGCCGTCGTTTGAGTCGGTCACTCGGTCGACGACGTGGGGCTGCATGATGTCGCCGCGGTTTGCAATGCCAGCAGCGACAAGCGCCATTTGTAATGGCGTTGCTCGCACGTCGAACTGACCAATGGAGGCTTGGGCCAAAAGCGCCGAACCCTCGACGATCGGAGCGGGCGGGGTCTGCTCACTTTGCCCGAGCTGGATGCCGTAGTCATCGGGGAATCGAGAATTCGCGGTGAGTGGGATATCAAATGGTGGAGCGTCGTTGAACCCGAAACGTTCTGCGGTCGCAACCAGAGGCGCAGGCCCCAAGTATTCGGCACCCAATTCAGCGAACGTGGTGTTACATGATCGGGCCAACGACTGTGCCAGGTTGCCGCCACACAGGCTGCCTTCAAAGTTCTGGAGCGAGACCTCGGTCAACGGCAGCTGGTAGCTCACCACCTCAGGAAACACTGGCGCCGTCGTCGTAACCACACCGTTCTCTAACCCCGAAGCGGCAGTGATGACCTTGAAGGTCGAACCGGGCGGAAATACCTGGCGATGGGCACTCGTGAGCAGGGGCTCACCGTCGGCATTGTCCAATGCATCCTTGGACACTCGAGCAGCATCGAGATCGGTAGTACTGATCGTGTTCGGGTCAAAGGTTGGCCAGCTGTAGAACGCCAACACTGCACCCGTCTGGGGATCGAGCGCTACGACCGACCCCCGGCGATTGCCCAACGCGTTCGCGGCGGCCCGCTGCAGTTCGCTATCAAGGGTGAGTGTCACGTCGGCGCTTATGTCGCCGTCGCCGAAGAAGTCGAAGAACGACTCGAACCGTTGGGTAGCGCTGTGCCCAGCGAGCTCGTCGTTGTAGCTGCGTTCGATGCCTGTCGCACCAAACTCGAACGAGAAGTAGCCGGTCACATGTGAATACAGAGGTCCGTCGGGATACAGGCGCTCACGGTCGAAGCGGCCTCCGCTCTCGACTGATTCGGCGATCACCACCCCGTCGGCCGTCACGATGTTGCCTCGACGCTGCCCGAAATCTCGCACGACTCGGCGAGTATTCAACGGGTCAGCGGTGAGCTGCTCGGCATCGAACACCTGCACCCAATTCAGCCGGGCAAAGAGCAGCACAAACAACACCAACATGGCCACGCCAAGTTGTCGGATCTGTTGGTTCATGATGTGCCCGCAGCAACCCGCGGCCGTCGGCGTCCGGGTGTTGGCGCATCAGCCGGTCGGTTCGTTTGTTCATCGCTGATCCGCACGATGATCGCCAAGATGGCGTAGTTGGCAAGCAATGACGAACCGCCGTAGCTCACGAACGGCAGCGTCACACCGGTGAGCGGCAAGACCCGGGTCACGCCGGCAATGATGATGAATGCCTGCACCCCAAGTAGTCCAGTGAGACCGGTGGCAAGCAGCTTGGAGAACGGACGGCGGGCACCAAGTGCGGCCCGAAGCCCGGAGCCGATCATGAGCACGAACGCCATGAGTAGCGCGGTGGCACCCAAGAGCCCGAGTTCTTCGCCGATGGTTGCGAAGATGAAGTCCGTCTCTGCTGCCGGGACACGCTGGGGGTAACCGCGGCCTGGCCCAGTGCCAGTGATGCCACCGCTGGCTAGGCCGAACTGGGCCTCGATGACTTGGTAGCCGCCACCGAGCGGATCTTCCCACGGGTTCAACCACGACGAAACACGTGTCTGTACATGGCTGAACTGAGTCCACGCAACGTAGGCACCACCCATGAACAGCACCATGCCGGCCAGCAAATAGGCCAGACGTTCGGTCGAAACCCACAACATGATCAGGAACAGCATGAAGAACAGCAACGACGTGCCCAGGTCCTTCTGCGAGATCATGACCAGCAAGGACACACCCCATGCCAGGAGTACCGGTGCTGCATGTTTTGGTTCGGGCAGCCGGAGTGGGCCCACGCGCCAGGTGCCGGCACGGAACAGTTCGCGTTTGTCGACCAAATAACTCGCAAAAAAGATGGCCAGAGCCAGTTTGGCGAACTCTCCTGGCTGGAAGTTGACCGGGCCAATGCTCACCCAAATTCGGGACCCATTGATGGTCTGGCCAATAACTGGCATGAGCGGTAGCACCAGCAGGCCCAGCCCGATCAGCAGCAAGATATACCGGAACTGCTCAAGGTCACGGCTTCGTCGTACCACCAACAACGTGGCGCAATAGAGCGCGACGCCAAGGAATGTCCACACCGCTTGTTGCGCCGCCAGATCATCATTCAGCCGAGCGATAAAGACATAACCCAGGCCATTGAGCAGTCCGGCCAGCGGCAGAAGTAGACCATCGGCTTCGGGGGCCAAGAATCGGGTCGCGACGTGTGCTGCGAAGAAAAGGCCGAGCACGACAATCAGGAACGGCAACACGTTTGCGGGAATCGACGACAGCCGCCCCACGGCTGCAAGCACATAGGCCGCGGTGGTGACGACACCGCTCAAGATGATGAGGACGAGCTCGCTATTTCGGCGATGCCGTCCGACGAAGAATGACTTCATGGACGAGGAGTCGTCCTACCGGCGCCAAGACCAGCGTTGTTTGGGAACGGCGGCCTCGACAGCATCATCCTCGGCTTTGTCCTCGATGATGATCGCCTCTTGTTCATTGGTTGGGTCACCCTCGTCAACAACAGCAAGGCTTGCAAGAGCTTGGGCCTTGGACGGCATCGAGGCATCTTCCGCAGCAACAACATCGGCAATCACCGTGGTGATGTTGTCATGGCCGCCGCCCTCGTTAGCCGCGGCAATGAGCTTTTGGGTCGCGACCTCGGGATCTGCCTCGGTAGCCAGGATGGTCGCAATGGTGTTCGCGTCGACCTCGTTGAACAGCCCATCGCTGCACAGCAGGTAACGATCGCCGATCTTGGGGACAAAATGAAACGAGTCGACCTCGACGTGTTCGATCACACCAAGCGCTCGGGTCACGATGTTGCGTTGTGGATGCACTTTGGCTTCGGCAGCGGTGATGCGGCCCTCGCGCACAAGCGCTTCGACCAGGCTGTGATCTTCGGTGAGTTGCTCAAGCACATTGCCGGTAAGCCGGTACATACGGCTGTCACCAACATTGATTGCGCCCAGTGCCACACCATCGGCGACGTCGATTAAGCCAAGTGCAACCACGGTGGTGCCCATGCCATGCAGTTTGGGGTCGGCTGCCGCCTCGTCGAGAATGCGCCGATTCGCGTGTCCGACACCGGTCACCAGCGCATCAAGTTCAGGGGCATCGAAGCGACTGATCATCTCTTTGGCGGCAATCGCGCTGGCGACTTCGCCACCACGATGACCACCCATACCATCGGCAACCACTGCCACTCCGGGCGCGGTTGCATAACTGTCCTGATTGACTTGGCGAGTCACACCAACATGGGTGCCTGCTGCCATACGAAGACCGAACATTATGAGAACTCCATGCTGGTCGCACCGAACTGCAACACGTCGCCGGGCACCAACGCGGTGGTTGCGATGATTGCTTGACCGTTCAAGGTGCTTCCGTTTCGCGACGACAAGTCTTCGACAAAGTACGTGCCATTGGTCAAGAAGATGCGGGCATGCACGGTGGACACATAGGTGTCGTTGAGGACCAGCCCATTTGTATCAGCTCGCCCGAGCGTGATCTGACTGCCGAGTGGATACACGACACCGGTGTCCAAGAACCGAATCTGACCGACTGCCTGGGTGGTGACTACCGCCACGGCTGCAGCTTGGCCCGCATTGGCGGGCGGGGTCGGGGCAAGCGGTGCTCGTCGAGCAGTTGTGCGAACCGAGGCCGCCGTCGGATCCAGGTCACGACGTTTGCGAGCAACCGTGCGGGGGTCGCGCAACTCGCTGAGCACGGACCACAGGACGCGAACGAAGAACAAATAGAGACCAGCCAACAGCATGATCTTCATCACGTTTAGGAGCGGTTCAGACACGGACCCGAAATCGTAGTTCGGCTGAAACAGGGGCCATGGTCAGCGTGCTTCGAACGTGGCTGGTGTTGCGCCGAACACGATGTGGTCACCCGACTGCAGTTGGGCCTCGTTGATGGGAGTTCCGTTGACGGTCGTGCCGTTGGTCGAGCCGTGGTCCGTGAGTGTCCAGCCGCCAGGTGCTCGTTGGATCACTGCATGGTGTCGGCTGACGTTTTCGTCGCTCAGAATGAGTGAACAGTCCGGAAGTCGACCGACCGTGAACGGGCCATCATCGATCGTGAATCGTTCGCCGGTCTCCATCACGAGCGCGGCGGTTGTCGGTGTGGTTGCGCCTTCTCGCCATTGCGCTTGGACCTGCAACGTGCCTTCGGGATATTCGGCCGCTTCGACCAGTACCACTGAAACCGGGCCAAGAACCCGATAGCTCTCGTCGGCGATATGGGTGCGGGCGGCTTCGATGAGTTCGTTGGTGAGTGGCGTCTCGACTTCTTGGAATCGCTCGTAGTCAGCGGTCGAGATGTACACCCAATAGTGGTTTGGAACAGCGAGTGCACCGTCGACCGCGACCGACTGATTCGCGTCGATCTCGCGGACGATCCGACGGCCGATTTCGATCGGGTTCAGGCCGGTTTTGAAGACGCGGGCGAAGGTGCCTTCAACGAGATGTTCGAGCCGCCGTTCAAAATTCCGCAGTACCACGTCAGTGAGCTTACTATCCGTTGCGGTCGGCGGTGATCTGATCAGCCATGGTGACCAACGTTGCGCCCCGAAACTCACGCATCATGCGGGCGTAGGCCTTGGCATCGAGCGCAGCGAGCGCAACAGCTTCTTCGACCGCAGCTGCGACGACGTGGTCCGACGGCACCACTCGGTCGAGGAAACCAACGTCTATGGCAGTTGCCGGGTCTGTCAGCCGTGCATTAACAATCGATCGTTGGAGATGGCGTTTGCTGATCCGTTCGCGGGCGATCGTGTACGCCCAGTCGGGCAGTGTCATGCCGATAGCGACCTCGTTCAGGCCGACTTTGAATGGTCCGTCGGCGCCGACTCGAATATCGGCACCGAGTAGCATGAGTGCGCCGGCCGCAAGGGCGTGTCCGGTGCACGCTGCCACGACAGGGATCGTGGCCCCGTACATATGGCGCACGAGTTCCCCGCCATCGGCCACCATCTCGGCTACTGCACTCTTATCGCCTGCCTGAATCACGCTCAGATCGAATCCAGCGCAGAAGCGACCTTCGCGACCGGCGACGACCGCAGCGATGCAGTTGGGGTCCGCTTCGGCGGCGGTCAGGGCTCTGCGTATGTCTGCGATCATCGACCGCGACAGTGCATTGGCTTTGCCGTCGTCCATCGTGATGAGCGCGACCCGACGCAGATCTTGGTCACCGTCGACGTCGAAATGGGTTGTCGTTACCTGTTCAGACATCTCCGAGTGATACGACAGTCAGGGGGTTGGCACCAAATCCGCCGGTGAGTGCGCGTTACACCACCGGTTCGATCGAGGCGTTGTCCCAGCTGCGCCGCAGCACGGACAGGTCATCATCGGTACGGTCAGCAACCATGTGTGACAAGGCCCAGGCCTCGGCGGCGTCGAGTAATGCGGCAGGTGCGGGGAGCTGAGCAGGGCCCCCACCCTGGTTGGCCATATGAGCGAACTCGCCCTGGGCTCGCATCTCGATCGATGCGCCTTTCATGGCCGCGAGCAAGGGCGACAACAGCGCACCGAGAAGGCCCTTCTTCTTCTCGACTTGTATCGGGACAACTGCAGCGGCCGACCCATCGAGTCGCTCCATCATCTGTAGTCGGAGATCTCGCAGTTCGGCACTCTCGTCGGCGGTCAGCAACTGGCGCGCCGCCCGCAGCACCTTGACCTCGTCGATGTGGGAGATCCGGCGGACCGAAACCTGCCCTGGAGCGTTCTGCATGAGCTCGTCGGCCCGGGTCAGCAGTTCGTCGTGAAGACTCATGATGCCAGTACAGCACGAGAGGTCGGGGCTACGGGTAAAAAGGCCGCAGCCCCACCAGATGGCGGGGCTGCGAGCTCGTTTCTTGCTGTGCGCGAGGGGGGACTTGAACCCCCACATCCCTAAGGACACAGGCACCTGAAGCCTGCGCGTCTGCCAATTCCGCCACTCGCGCGTGACGCTCAGCATGAGTGAGCGAAATCACTCTATCTCTCAGCCTTGGCGAACGGGCAAGCGAATTCGTGTTCATCTCTCATGCCCATCAACGACGCTTTGTGAGAGTTTTCTCGTAGGCAAGACGAACACCGGCCACAACGAAAAGTTATCTCCCCCTGGGGACGTAACTTTTCGAGTGGGCGCGCCAGCTGACTGTCACACAGGGTCGGTGTCACACGGCGTGGGTGTCACAGGGGCGCGCTAGGTTCAGAGTTGCTTCCCTTCCAACGCCGACACAAGGAAGCATTTTCTCGTGAACACGATCATCACCCGAGTGCAAGCACTCATTGCTAAAGCCGAGTCATCGCCATATCCCGCCGAAGCCGATGCGTTTATGGCCAAGGCGCAGCAGCTCATCAATGACCACGCGATCGATCAAGCCAGGCTTACCGGCGCCGATCCCACGTCGGTTGGGCACGACACTGTGCCCTTGACCGGGACCTACACCAAGGAGCGGTCATTGATCTGGAGCGCTGCAGCCAAAGCGAACCGTTGCCAGATACTCACGCTGTCCGGTTATGGCACATCGAAGGTAGCGAGCCTGACACTGATTGGACGAGAACAGGATCGCCAACTGGTGCGGCTGCTGGCCACGTCACTCGAACTCCAGGCACTGAAACGACTCGACAGCCTCGATCCCCAGGCGACCGCCGGAAGCCCGGTTGTGCAAAAGCGCAGCTTCCTTCGTGGCTTCGCGCTCGAAGTCGCCGATCGCCTTCGACGTTCAGGCCACACCCACGCGGTCGTTGGCCAGGCTGCCGAACAGGCGCTGGTGCTCGCCCGAGATGCTGTCGATCGGTACGTCGGCGACAACTTCGACGTCAGCCGCGGCCGCCGAGCCACGGTCCGCCACGACGGTCTGGCGTTCTCCCACGGGCGTAGGGCAGGCGCCAGCGCCGACGTCGGGGCGTCACGTATCGGCTCTGACCGGCGATCCTTGCCGCCGGGCTAAGCGCTCTGTCACCAAACCTTGACCTGAAAACGACCAAACGGCCGGGACCCGACGTGGCCCGACCGCTTGGTGCGTCTCTGAATGTAGACACGTGGCGTGCCCGAGTGCACGTTCAGCGCACTGTATTTAGACCGTAATTTAGACCGTAATTTAAAAGGTAGACGTGCCGCCGCTGGCAGCATCGTCGCCACCAGAGCCCTTGAAGTCGTCAGCTGTAGGAATGCCGATACCGGAATCCTTGCCTGACAAGAAGGCCCCAGCAGCGGTGGCTGCGGTTGCGATGAGCCCAAGGTAGAGGCCGATCGCTGTGTTACTGGTTTCGGTAAGCCAACGCAGTACAACCAGGACGAAACCAAGGCCAGCGAGCACCATCGCGACTTGTTCGGTTTCCATACCCAGGACTTTGGCTTCGAACATGCCCATTGCTTTGAGTGCGATAAGCACGCCAGCTGCGAGTGCAAGCAAGCACCCGAACCAGGCAGCAAAGCCGGCACTCCATGCGTTTACGCTGGTGTCAACGCCGGGCAGGTCGAACCCAAAGTCGAAGCTGTACCAGGGAAGTATCGAAGCAATAAAAGCTACGATGCCACCGCCGCCAGCGATCATGTTACTTTGACTGAGTTTGCTGAAGTCCATGGAAAGTTCCTCTCAATGGAATTTTGGTCCGCCGAAAATGGGCAGTGACCGCCGTATGAACGTCATCAGTCTGGCAAAGATCGCCAACATCTTCTGGATTACCCCCTGCGGATGACATACCAAGACGCAAGAAACGGCTCTAGTACGAGGTTTTTTGAGGTTTGGAGCCCGGGACTATTCGACCAATAACCAGCTTCGAGACTCCCCGTCGACCGTCGGGGCGTGAAGGAACGCCCGTTCCGCCACCTGCTCTTGAAACGATGCCGTGGGGCTGAAGCACTGACGTTGCTCGCAGCCGACTCGGCCTTGAGTAACGCAACCCGTTGGCGCAACACACGAACTTTTTCGGCATAGGGGATCGCCGGGGTTGGCCATGAGGTGCCAAGCACCCGGTGATCGGTTGCCGTCAGACCGTGTGGTGACGG
>DNHM01000333.1:0-757 GCA_003485885.1 Acidimicrobiaceae bacterium | reverse complement strand
CGACAGGCGGTGTTTACTGGCCGAACATCATGAGCCACTGCTCCGCGCTCTTCGGCGCAAAGACATAGTTGTACTGGCGCGTCTTGGCCATCGTCTGCGACGGCTCAGGCGAGTAGAGATGGCCCGGGAACAACACCGCTTCGTCGGGCACGTGCGCCAGTCGTTGGGTAAGCGTGGTGTAGAGCTCTGCCGGGTCGCCGCCGGGCAGGTCGGTGCGGCCACACCCTTCGATGAACAATGTGTCGCCGCCCAAGAAGTGGTTGTCGACCAGGAAGGTCTGACTACCGGGTGTGTGCCCCGGTGTGTGGATCAGTTCGATGGGGACATTGCCAACCATCATCGTGTCGCTGCCATCGTGGATCACGAGATCAGCGTTGGTGACACCGGTGACCTTGCGCACGAACTCGGCCTCGGCTGCCTGCACGTGCACCGGGATCTGCTTCTGAGTTAGCAACTCGGCGATGCCCTCGAGTTTGTAGCCCATCATGGAACCGCCAACATGGTCGGCGTGATAGTGCGTGGCCAGCGCGCCAACAATCTCCATACCGTCGGTGTCGGCGATCTCAATCAGGTCACCCACGTTGTAGGCCGGATCAACAACGACGGCCTTGCCGGTTTCGGGGTCGCCAACGAGATAACAGAAGTTGCGCATCTGGCGGGCGATTTGATCGTCCTGGGCAAAGTCTCGCCCTGACAGCAGTTGGCGGAAGTACACGTTCGACATAACCCCCACCCTAGATCCGCAACGCTCCGTGAC
>DNHM01000235.1 GCA_003485885.1 Acidimicrobiaceae bacterium | reverse complement strand
CGCTGGTGTCATAACGCTGGGGTCATCGTGGGATCGCCATCGGTTCGATAGTTCTAGAAGCGAGATGCCCCAGGCTGTCACTCAACGCGCAAACTTTGGCGGATTCAAGTCGGAGCCACGCAAATAGTTGATGATCGAGCCGCAGAACAGCCAGAAGATCCAGGTTAGTGCCCATCGCATGGCGGAGTTCGCCGGTCATGAACGCGTATTCACCGACCATGTCGCCAGGACTGCGTATCGCAATTAAATGGATCCCTGGTCGCCGCGAACTTCGACGTGAAGGAGCGTGCCTCAGCAGTTCCTGCGAAGCGGGTTCTACTGGTTGCTAGCGTGCACGGGTGAGCTCGTTTGATCCCAGTCAGTATCCCAACCAGTCACAGAGTGCCGATTCGTCAACCGGCGCCGCTCCCGGCTGGTATCCGGTTGACCAGTGGAGCCAGCGTTATTGGGACGGCTACGAATGGACGAATCATGTTGCCCCGCTCGGACTCGGCGGCGGAGTCGCACCATCCAGCGGTGTAACCACGAATGAGCAGCGCACGTATGCACTGTTCATGCACTTGGGCTCTCTGTTTGCGGGTTTCCTGGTGCCGTTGATTATGTGGTTGATCAAGAGGGAAGAAAGCCCGTTCATCGATGATCATGGCAAGCAGTTGATGAATTGGAACATCAGCCTGGTCATCTACTTCGTCGCATCGGTCCTGCTTGTTCTGGTGGTGATAGGGATCCTCCTCATACCCATCCTGATTCTTCTGCACCTGATCTTTTCGATCATGGGAGCAGTTGCTGCGAACCGGGGCGATCTTTACCGGTACCCGATTGCGATCCCGTTCTTCTCCTAACGCCGGATCACATCAGAGCGACGCTCGGTACACCTGTGCAAGGGCAGCAACGCCACCGCGAATCGTGTCTAGATCGGGTGCTCCAAAACACAGCCGCAATCGACGTTTGCCCCACTCGTGATCACTCGACCATCCAGAGCCCGGATTGAACTCAATGCCGGCTTGATTCGCAGCGAGCGCCAGCGCGTCGGTGTTGGTGCCAGCGGGGAAAGTGAGCCACACGTAGATGCCACCCATTGGTTCGGTCACCTGTACGTTGTCGCCGAACTCTGATCGGACGGCTGCGACCATGGCATCCGCCTTGGTGCGCAACGTATACATGAGCCGATCGACATGTTCGGTGAAGTTGGATGGGCAGTACTCGGCCAAAGCCAGCTGCTCGAGGGATCCGGTTCCAGCATCGGTCTTCAGCGCAAGCAGTTGCCGAATAACGGGTTCGTCGGCGATGACGTAGCCAACACGGAGCGCCGGAGCAATCGACTTGGAGAAGCTCCCGCAGTAGATGACCTGACCGCCATCACCATCGAGAGCCCGCAGTGAGAGCGGTCGCTCGCAACCCCAGGTCAGGTCCGCATAACACTCGTCTTCGAAGATGGGCAATGAGTATTCGCGTGCAAGCCCCAGCAGCGCTCGACGTCGATCTAGAGGCATTACGGATCCGGTCGGATTTTGCACGGTGGGAATCGTGTAGAGGTAACGAGGCGAAATATCTTGCGTCCGCAGCTCGTCGAGGACCGATCGCAGATGGTCGAGGACGATGCCGCCGTTGTCGAGTTCAATACCGACGTGGTTTACCCCCATGCGCTCGATACGAGACACCATGCCTCCATAGGTGGCCTGCTCGACAAGAACGGTGTCGCCCGGGGTGAGCATGGCGTTGTTGACGAGATCCAGCGCTTGCAACGATCCTGAGACCATGAGCACTTGATCAGGGCCGCCTTGGATTCCGGCTCTGGCCCCAAGTTGGCTGGCCACGAACTCACGCAATGGCCGGTACCCGAGGGGCGAGCCGCCCAGGTTGTAGTAGGCCAGGTTTGAGCCTTCGCGGCGCAACGCGTTTACGAGGGCTTCGGCGAGACCGCTAAAAGGCACGCTGGCAGCGTCGTTGTGCCCACCGACGAAGCTGTACTCGGGTGGTGGTTGCCATGTGCCGCTTGCGGCAGGTAGATCAGACCGGAAGGATGCCAGCATGTCGAAGGTCATGACCGCCAGCTTGACACGTGGACGTGGACGTAGACGTCGAACAGCTCCTCGCTGGTCATGGCACTAGTCTGCGGTGGATGACCAATGTTGCCAACGATGACGACTGCTTTGGCCACGTGCAATCGCTGCATGATGCCGACACGGCTGCCCAGCAGTTAGGTATTGAGCTTCGTGAAGCCGGTGCGGGAACCGCGATTGTTGCATTGACGGTTGCCCAGCAGCACCTGGGCAGTCTGGGCCAGCTGCATGGCGGCGTATTGTTCACAGTGGCCGATGTCGCCATGTCTTATGCTGGCAACAGCCGAGGGGGAACTGCGATGGCGATCCGGGCTGCGATTGATTACATCGACGCTGCCAGTACAGGCGATGTGCTCGTGGCTACTGCGGTAGAACACAGTCTGCGAGGTAAAGCTGGCATCTACGACGTAGCCATACGCACCGAATCTGACGACCGACTGATCGCCACCTTTCGAGGTAACACGCTGCGGTTGCGTTAAGTGGACCGCACGAAGGCCGCAGGGTCAGCGATGTGACGACATGACCACAACCGCTTCGTCCTGATCGCTAGTCCTGATCGTCGAAGTCCCATAAGGTGGGTGCATAGGTCACCGGTTTGGGTTCGGGCTTCGTGTCGCCAAGCGGACCACAGAGTCGTTCCAACAGGTTGCCCCAATCGAACCCTTCGGTGACCTCAGAGGCCCGTAGTTCGATGAGCCGATCTGGATCGACGTACTGCGGGATGATCAGATCGAGGATCTTTTCGATCTCATTGCGGAACTTCTCGTTGGTACTGCGCACGCCGTCGGCCTTTAGTGCCACGTCAGGGCGGAGTCGCACGAAGAGGTCGTAGGTCTGTGACCAGTTCTGTACAAGCGGCTTGACGTCGAAGGGATCCTCGCCCCGAGTAACCCGCAGAAAATAGGCAAAGTTGTCGACAACGGCTCGATCGAGCACAAGTACGTCGGCCTGGTTGCGCAGCTCAAGTTCTTGCTGTATCTGCGCCATGATCGCCCACAACTGGGCTTCAGGTGTCGCTCCTTCGTTACGCCCAAGCGGGCTGAAACGCACGACCTCGCGGCCGACTTCAACACTGCGGCCGCTACGCCCAACCGCCCCAGCGAACGAGTGAACGGCATTGGTCTTGCGCACGGAGTGTGAGCCGATAAAGGCAATTTTGCGAGCCGGCGACATCGGTGCTGAACTTAGCGCACCGGGATGAGCATGAAGTCGAGCGTCGCGCGATGGGTTCGATGAAGCGGTTTGTGTACCGCTTGTTTACGCGGGCCACGAGGCGGGGCAGGGGCACGTGACCAAAGCTAGCGGCAGGTCAACGGACGTAGACCCGACACCGTTTCGTACGAGGCCGCAGTGACGACTTCTTCAGTCACGTCCCAGTGTTCAACGAGTCTCCCCGTTGCATCAGTCGATTTCGAACGCAGCGATAATTTGGGCTAGCGCATCGACTTTGGCTTCGGCCTGTTCGGCCCGCTCGTGGGCGTTGGCCTTGGCGGTCTCGGCGTTGGCACGAGCTTTTTCAGCTGTAGCTCGTTGGACCTGCACTACTGCTAGCGCTTGCTCGAGTGCCGCTTGTTCACGCGCAGTATCCGCGCCGCCGCCGTCCGCGAGAGTCTCGTGCGCGTTGAGGCCGTCGGATTCCTGACGCGCGATGCCGCCGACGGGCATCTCCGACGGCGGCTCGGACGCGAACATGACGTCCATGCCGACGAGGCCGTACCGCTCTGTCCCGGACGGCGGCTCGGCCTCGGCCTCGGCCTCGGCCGCTCGCCGTTTCTCCGCCGTAGCTGCTTCCTTCTCGGCAGCAGCCTGTTCCGCGGCTCCTTCTTCGTCTGCTTGGGGTTGGTCTTTGTCGTTCGAAGCTCGGCGGCGGACGCGTCGTGCCTCGAGTTCATCGACGGGCGGTGAAGGTTCCTCGGTCGCCGATGTTGGCGCAATTGCTGGCGAGGGAGGAGCGGTTCCGAACACCGACACCGTTGTCGGGACAACGACCAGGCAGCCGGATCGAAGATCGTCCTGTGAGGCCTCGTCGATTGTTGCGGCTTCAAGTGCGGCTCGGACTTCAGCTCGTCGTGTCGGCGCGGACTGTGAAAGCCCCCGGATCGCAGCTCGATACTGTTGTTGGAGTTCCGATGCATCGATGGTCGAACCCTCAAGTGCACCGGTTTGAGCGGCACGCAAAAGCGTCGCCGCCTGCAAGATGAGATCAACGCCCTCCGGGTCGGCCCGCACGATGTGGTTTACCTCGGCGGCAACCATCGAGGGTTTTCGCAGTGTCTTGACTTCGTTTGCCAGATCCCGATTACCCGCCGCCCAGATCTGTTTGACTAAAAAATCGCGCTCAGCAACGAACGACTTGAGCGGGAGTCCGTACAGAAGCTCCTTTGCATCGTCGAGTGATGTTGGGTCCACTGGTGTTGCCTTGGTCGCTGGCCACAAACGTACCCGATGAAACACGGTGGCTCGGCCAGAACCAGGTGCTAGACGGCTGAACAAGTTGCTCCGGGTGGTTTGTTCCGTGCTGGGTTTGTCGAGACCGGCTGTAGCTTGCTCACGTGAGTGAGTCGAGTCCGCCGAATCCTTCGCGCCTCATCGCCGCAGTTTCACTCGCAACCATCGCCAGCGTGTTCCCCGGTCTTGCCAGTGGAGCGCTTGCCGTACAAGCGAGCGCCGATTTCGATGTCTCCGAAGGCACCTACGGTTGGGCGCTCGGTTCGTTCTTCATCGGTGCTGCAGTTACGTCACTGCCGCTGGGCAGGCTGGCGCAACGGCTCGGTCCACGGCGTCAGCTCTTGATTGGTCTCGCTGCGACCATGGCGATACAGCTCACGATTGCATTGCTCGTATCCAGTTTCGGGCAGATGCTCGCAATGCTCGCACTGGCGGGAGTGGCTAATTCGGGTGTCCAATCGGCAGTGAACCTTGCGTTGACGCAGGCGTCGCTGCCACGACTGGGTCTGGCCATTGCCACGAAACAAGCGGCCATGCCTGGTTCGGCGATGATTGGCGGGTTGGCGGTGCCAGTCGTTGCGCTCACACTTGGCTGGCGATGGTCCTATGTCGTGGGGGCTGCCATGGCTGCAGCTGCGATCACCCAGGTCCGCAGTTTCGTCATGCCAGCGATATCTACGCCTGTCACCACGACGCCTGAAGTGCGGGCAGTGAGCGCTGGTCAGTCGCCAACGCCCGCGTTGTACGGGGCTACCGTGGTGGTGTTCCTGTTTGCGTTCACGTCAGGGGCGATCAATGCGTGGACGGTTTCATCGGGGGTTGATGCCGGTCTTTCCGAGGGAGTTGCCGGCGTGGTCATCAGCGCGGCCGCAGGTACCGGTATTGCGGTGCGATTGCTGATCGGCAGCCGCATAGACGCCAGCCATACCCCGCCGTTCCGAGCGGCAGCGTTGCTCTACATCGTCGGTATCGCTGGCTTTGCACTCGCAGCAGTGCGGCTGCCAGCACTTCATGTGGCTGCGTCGATCCTGGCGTTTGGTGGGGGATGGATATGGCCGGTGGCCACGAACTACGCAATCGTGACCGCCAACCGGCGCAACGCCGCAGCGGCCACTGGGCTGACGCAGACTGGTGTGTACGTCGGCGTCTTTAGTGCCCCGATCGTGACCGGTCGGATCATCGACTCAGCGGGTTACCCAACGATGTGGCTGGTCGTCGCATCGGTGGGAGTGATCGCCGCGATTGGAGCAGTGATTCTCTCACCCCAGTTCCCCCGACCAACGTTGGGCTAGAGCCCCCTGCAGCCGTGTGGTTCAGTCTTTGGGCTGCTGAACGATGCCTTGTTCGATCAAGTTGGCAATCTCTTGATCGGTTCGACCGAGTGACTGAAGCACCTCGAAGGTGTGTTCGCCGTGCGCTGGGCTGTGCGACGCTGGCTGCAAACGATCCCCACCGAAACGCGCCGGCGGCTTGACTCGCACCATGGAACCCAGACGAGGATGGGTGTCCACGTCGGTACTGTCATTCGCCTCATATTGTGGATGGGCAAGCACCTCGTGGTAATCGAGCGGGCGCGCAGCTGGAACATCGTTCTCGTGCAGCTTGCCGAGAAGATCCTCGGTCGAGAACGAGGCGATGCCCGCTCTGATCTCGAGGCGGAAGGCATCGACGTTTGCCATGATCTTGTCGATGGTGTTGAACCGCTCATCGGCGAACAACTCCAGTCGGTCGATAGCGGTTAGCAACCCCACCTGTTGGCCTGGGGTTGCCGCTGACACGGTCACACCGCCGTCGATAGTGCCAGCGATTTCGTAAAGCAGCTCGCTCAATGGTGCCTTGTGCTCGGCGTCCTCGTCGAGCAAGGTGTGGTGCATAAAACCGTCAGGGAACAGAAAATACAAAGCCGAGTCGAGCATCGACAGGTCGATGTGCTGGCCCTCGCCAGTCTTCTCTCGCACGTACAACGCCGTGGTTACGGCTTGGCAGGCGGTGTAGGCCGTGACCTTGTCGCACATCAGGCTCTGCATGAACTCGGGGGCACCCTTGCCCTGCCCCTGGACGGCGGCGAACCCGGTTTGGGCTTGGATTATCGGGTCATAGGCAGGGGCATCACGATGTGGCCCCTCGGTGCCGAATCCAGACACACCGGCATAGATGAGCGCGGGGTTTAACGAACGCAGGTGTTCGCTGCCCAGGCCGATTCCATCCATGACCCCTGGCCGGTAGTTGGTCAAAACGACGTCGCTTTCGGCAGCAAGGTTCTCGATGATCTCGCGACCCGCATCGCTCTTCAGGTCTACGGACAACGATCGTTTACCTCGGTTGCAGTTGGCAAACAGCGCCGAGAATCCTCCCTTGGCCGAACCCAGGTATCGCATAGGGTCACCGAGTTCGAGCGGTTCCACCTTGATGACTTCGGCACCTTGATCTGCCAACATCATCGCCGCAAACGACGCAGTGATCATGGTGGAGAATTCAAGTACGCGGATTCCATCGAGCGGTTTCATGTCCGTACCCTATTCGAAATGCCTCTTCGGAATTGGAGAAGCGAACCACAACGCCCGTAGGGGCGGGAAGCGACGCGAGGCGAAGAAGCACTGGCATGTCTCGGACGGCGCGTCATGACATGCTGGTGGGAAACGAACAGGAGCCTGCTGTGGGAAAATCGATCGACGTACTGACACAAGAGACTGTCGAGTTGCTGCAGCAGATGATCAGGAATCAGTGCGTTAACCACGGCACACCCGAATCGGGCAACGAGGACCGAAACGCTCGGCTGCTACGCGATGAGCTTGAAGGAATCGGTGTTGACTTCGAGGTCATCGAGCCTGCGCCGGGGCGTTCATCGATGATCGCTCGTTACGAAGGCACAGATCCGAACGCTCCTTCGTTGTGCCTGATGGGCCACACCGACGTGGTGCCGGTCAGCCCCGATGGCTGGATGCATGACCCGTTCGGCGGTGAGCTGATCACGGCCGACGATGGCACCCCAGAGGTATGGGGTCGGGGCGCCGTCGACATGTTGAACCTCACGTCTTCGATGATGGTTGCATTCCGGGAGATCGTTCGCTCAGGCAAGCGTTATCCGGGCGACCTGATCTATTTTGCTGTCGCCGACGAAGAGGCGGGCGGTGCCCTGGGAGCAAAGGAGATCGTCGACAATCACTGGGATGCGATCAAGTGCGACTACGTGCTCACCGAGAACGGCGGGATCACCACCTCGACCGCCGATGGCACCACGGTGATGATGACCACGGGGGAGAAGAAGGGTGCCTTCCGTCATCTCGAAATCAGCGGCGAGCCCGGCCATGGGTCTCGGCCATACCGCAGTGACAACGCGCTGGTGAAGGCGGCCAAGATCGTGACTCGTATGACCGAGTACGAGATCGCACCCAAACTCGACGACATGTTCCGCGAACGGGTGCGGGCGCTTGGCCTGGGTGCCGAGATGGAGGACAAGCTCCTTGATCCAGATCAGGTCGACGCTGCGCTGGCCAGCCTGCCTCGGGGCACCGCAAGCAATCTGCATTCGTGCTGCCAAATGTCGTTCAGCCCCAACATGGTGAACAGCGGCGAGAAAGCCAACACGGTCCCCGACCGGGCAGACCTGTACGTCGACATTCGGGTGCTGCCCAGCGAGACACAAGACGATGCTGATCGCCATCTGCGGGCCATCATCGGCGAGGATCTGCTGCCGTCGGTGAAGATCAATCGGCTGTTCGACTCACCCGACGGGCCGTCGATGTCCAGCACCGACACGCCGTTGTGGTCAGCGTTGACCGACTCGGTACAGATGGCGTATCCGACGGCTCGGGTTGTGCCTTCGATGGTCACAGGCGGAACCGACGCCCGTTTCTTTCGAGCCAAGGGTGTGCCTGCCTATGGCGCCGGCCTGCTCAGCAACAAGGTCTCCTTTGCCGAATTCGGCAGCCGTTTCCACGGTCACAATGAACGCATCGACGTCGAGTCACTCAAACTCACCACCGAACTGTGGCTCAACGTCTGCAACCGACTCTGGGCCTAGAACTCGTGTCGCTGTTTGTGCGGGCAGCCCGATTCTTCTGAGCCTCAGGGTCCGGCCGGTGGCTCGGTGCCGAGCACCGACACTCGTTCGCCGTAACGGCTGTGTGGTTGGTAGTCCCAGACCGCGTGGTGTTGGGTGCAACGGTTGTCCCACAGGGTGAGCGTGTTGGGTTCCCACTGCACCCGACAGTGCAGTCGCGGGGTGGTGGCGATATGCGCGAAAAGTGCATCGAGCAGCGCCTGGCTTTCCCACCGCCGTAACCCTTTGATGTGGGATGTGAAGCCGCTATTGACGTAGAGCACCTTCTTGCCGGTGACTGGGTGCACCGTGATGACCGAATGTTCACTTCGTGGATACCCACCCTCTGGAGGCGTTGATCCGTAGGCGCCGACATAAGGCACGCCACCATCGTGGACGGCAGTGAGGCCCTCGAGGAACTGCTGCATTGCCGGTGATAACAGCTCATACGCCAGGTACATGTCGGCAAACAAC
>DNHM01000310.1 GCA_003485885.1 Acidimicrobiaceae bacterium | reverse complement strand
GAGGAGCCGCGATCGATTCCGACGCAAGCGGTGTGAGTCCAGCGAAATCGAACTCGCTCTCGCCCCGATCGAGTTCTGCCGCTGATTGATTCATAGCTTCGACGGTTGCCATGTCGACCAGGTTGCAGGTGAACTCCCCCGTCGCCCGGGTGTTCACCAGGCTGTCTTTTTCGTGGCCGTCCGAGATGCCGGCCGAGAACAGCACCACCGGCGGGTTCGTCGCCACACATTGGAAGAACGAATACGGCGCCAGGTTCGGACGATCCTGGTCATCGATGGTGCCGATCCAGCCGATCGGCCGCGGAATCACCAGCCCAGTCATCAGCTTGTATGCGTCGGTGTGACCAATCTCTGCCGGAGTGAACGTTGCCATGAAGGCACGTTACCCGGGTAGACATTACGCCCCCTGCATGATTGGCGTACCAAGGGAGTCGATCACGTCGGTGAGCGCCTGCCATGTCGAGGGGCCCACCAGAAACGCGACCACACTGCGCACAATCAGGAGCTACTGATCGCCAATCCAGACAATTGCGAGTTGCACTTGCAATTTGTCCCAGCGCTGCCTACATTGCCGTGATGGGATCAGCGCAGCAGGTCGATGGCCGCCACGCACGCCGACAACGGAGCCGCGAGGCCGTGATCGATGCGGTGTTCTCCCTGGTTGCCGAGGGCAAGATCCCACCGGGCGTCGACGACGTGGCTGAGCGTGCCGGCATCTCGGTGTCATCGGTGTTCCGGAACTTCGATGGGCTCGCCGATTTACAGCGGCGGGCACTTGAAGAGTTCCATCCCCGCTTCGCCCATCTGTTTGCGGTCGAAGATGCCGATGCTCCCCGAGCCGAGCGGATTCGTTCCCATGTTCGAGCGCGAGTCGAACTTATCGGTGTGGCCAGCGGGCTTCTACGTATTGCACGCTCCCGAGCACTCGACCACGAGACGCTCGTCGAAGGGATCGCCAACTTACGTTATCAATTTGCTGCCCAAACAAAGCAACGATTCGCTGCCGATCTCGATCAGCTCACTCCAACCCAGGCAGCGAATCTTCTGGCACTTATCGATGCCACAACTTCACCCGAAGCCTTCGATGTGATGAGCAGCGCTCATGCTCGGTCCGCTCGTCAGATAACCACTACCTGGAACACCGCTCTCGAAGCCTTGATCTCACACTGGACTCGTGACACCAACGAGACAACCTGACAACCAGGCCGGCTCCTTCCCTCCCCCGACGCAAGGACGTCACAATGAAATCACTACGCACGCCTGACGAACGATTCGTTGACCTTCCCGGTTATCCGTTTACCCCACACTACGTCGAGGTCGATGACCTCGACGGCGGCACGTTGCGGGTCCACTACCTCGACGAGGGTCCCGCCGACGGTCCGGTCGTGCTGGCCATGCACGGTGAGCCGAGTTGGAGCTACCTGTACCGCAAGATGATTCCGCTGCTCACCGGCGCCGGTCTGCGGGTAATCGCACCCGACCTGGTCGGCTTCGGCAAGAGCGACAAACCGTCCGAGAAGAGCGACTACACCTACGAGCGCCACGTCGGCTGGATGCAAGCGGCGATCGTCGATCATCTCGATCTGCAAGACACCACATTCTTCGGCCAAGACTGGGGTGGGCTTGTAGGCCTGCGACTCGTCGCCGAGAACCCCGACCGCTTTGCCCGAGTCATTGTCGGCAACACCGGTTTGCCGGTTGGCCAAGGAAGTCCGGGCAAAGCCTTCTCGCAGTGGCAACAGTTCAGCCAAGAGTCACCGGTGTTTCCGATTGGGCAGCTCCTCAATAGTGCGACGCTGACCGAACTCAGCAACGACGAGATCGCTGCGTACGACGCTCCGTTTCCCGACGAAACATTCAAAGAGGGGGCGCGCATCTTTCCATCGCTTGTCCCGACGTCGGTCGACGACCCGGCGGTACCAGCGAACCAGGCAGCGTGGAACGTGTTCACGATGTGGGACAAACCGTTCATCACCTGCTTCAGCGACAGTGACCCCATCACGGCTGGCGGCGACGCCCCATTCCTCAAACTCGTTCCTGGTGCTCAAGGTCAGCCGCACGTCACCATCGAGAACGCACACCATTTTTCCAGGAAGACGGCGCACCTCAGATTGCCCAGGTCATCATCGACGCCGTCGCCCGAGGCTGACGATGATCGCGGTTGAACGAACCACAACGATCTCGGCCACCGCCGAGACGATCTGGGCCACACTCGCCGACTTCGCAGCCATCAGCGCCTGGGCTTCGAACGTGGACCACTCGTGCCTCATGACCGAGCAGACCGAAGGTGTCGGGATGGTGCGTCGAATCCAGACCGACGGCTCGACCATTATCGAAACCGTCGAGCGATGGGAGCCAGCTGTCGCGCTTGGTTATCGCATCAGTGGACTTCCGCCTGTGATCAAGTCGCTCACCAACACGTGGAACCTGGTCGAGTCAGGTAGTGCCGCTGCACCGATCACTCGGGTGGTGCTGACAACCGAAATCGATGCCGGCCCCCGACCGCCCCAGCAGCTGATCGCCAAAGCCGTTGGCAAACGCCTGGGATCTGCATCGGAGCAGATGCTCAGCGGCCTAGCGGCACGGGTCGAAGCACGCATGAACGAAGGCGCAGCATGACCGATACACACCGCCCCGACGTGGTCATACTTATGACCGACGAAGAGCGAGATGCTCCCCCCTACGAGTCACCCCAAGTGGCTGCGTGGCGCCGAACAGCGCTTCCAGGAGCCCTATGGTTCCAAGACAACGCGGTCAACTTCGGTCGCCACTACACCGGTTCGCTTGCCTGTGTGCCGAGCCGACCAACGATCTTCACCGGCCACTACCCCGAGGTCCATGGCGTCTCCCAGACCGATGGCCTGGGCAAGATGGCCGATGACTCGCGCATGCGGTGGCTACGTGAAGGTGAGGTACCCACGCTTGGCCACTGGTTCCGAACCGCTGGGTACGACACGCACTACGACGGCAAATGGCATATCAGCCATGCCGACCTTCACGACGCCGACGGCGATCGCATCGATACCAACGATGACGATGGCAATGTGTTGCGCGCGGGCGTCGAGCAGTACCGCACCGCCGACCAGCTCGAACCGTTCGGCTTCTCGGGTTGGATCGGGCCAGAACCCCACGGCGGGGCCCTACGCGATGCCGGGGTGCGTCGCGATCCGCTGATCGCCGATCGCGTGGTGGCGTGGCTCGAGGATCGTTATGCAAAACGAGCCGTCGGAGACCCCGACGCGCTGCGACCATTTCTGTTGGTCGCAAGCTTCGTGAACCCGCACGACATCGTGCTTTTTCCTGCGTGGGCTCGCCGTGGCAGCCCACTCGAACCTTCGACGCTCGCCCCACCGAACGTGCCCGAGGCGCCGACCCAGCACGAGGATCTGGCAACCAAACCCGCGGCACAGATCGCCTTCCGTGACACTTACCCGTCTGGTTACGGACCGGTTCGTGCCGTCATGGGCACCTATACCAAACGAGCGCAGGAGTACCGCGACCTGTACCACCGGTTGCATGCCGAAGTCGATGGACCGCTCGATCGTGTTCGGCGAGCGGTGACCGACCAGGGTTCCGATGCCGTCATCGTGAAAACCTCGGATCATGGCGATCTACTCGGCGCTCATGGTGGCCTACATCAGAAGTGGTTCAATCTGTACGACGAGGCCACCCGCGTGCCGTTCTCGATCGCGCTCGTTGGATCTTCCGCCACGACGGGTGCAGCCATCAACGATGCACCCACGTCGCACATAGACATCATTCCAACATTGCTCGCTGCCGCTGGGATCGAGGAGACAGCCGCTGCCGACCGACTACGGGAAGACTTCACCGAAGTGCATCCTTTGCCGGGTGCAAATCTGATGCCGGTCGTTGTTGACCCATCGGCAGCCGACCGCGATCGTGCGGTCTATCTGATGACGAATGACAACATGCTCGAAGGCGACACTGGTGCTTCAGGTCTCGCCCGGCGGCTCAAGCGCACGACCAAGCCACCATTGCCACTACGTATCAGCACCCCGGCTCATGTGGCATCGAACTTCGAGGGCCTTGTCCACCGCCTCGACGGCACGTTGTGGAAACTGGTGCGCGTGTTCGATGACGCGGCGACGTGGACCGAACCTGGCGTGCGGCACCTCGCCGCCAGCGGCGGGCCTGGCCCTGACACCTATCGAAGCGACCCGCTGTCCGACCAGTGGGAGCTCTATGACCTGAACGCCGACCCCATCGAAGCCAACAACCGATGGCACGACATCGACGATGACCCGGCAATCGCCGATGTCTTCGATCGCATGAGGAGCGTGCTGAACGCAGAACGCACCCGCGCTGTACCCGAACGCAACCACCCGTGGCCCTACGAACCACGCCAACCAACAGCAGGACCGATGACCAAGACCCCTCCCCCGCCGGCTCGAGCGCTTCGGAAGCTCGTACAAAAGCTCGGTATGCATCCCGACGATCCCGAGGCCACCAGTTTCAACCTTGCCGGTAAACGTGGCCTTGTTATTGCCACCAACGTTGCCTGGCTCGACATCGCCAAACCAACCGGTGTGTTCGCCAGTGAAATGACCGTGCCGTACTACGCGTTCCTCGATGCTGGTATGGACGTTGACCTGGCCAGTCCTGCTGGCGGCATGATCGCCGTCGATCCCAAGTCGCTCCGGCCCGTGGTCCGCACGCCAGAGGACGACCGGTTTATGGCAGACGATGACTTTCGCGACAAGGTGGCTCACTCGCTAGCAATCGGCGGCCTCGACATGACCAAGTACGACGTCGTATTCCTCGCTGGCGGTTGGGGCGCCGCATTCGACTTTGGCTTCTCCGAAGATCTGGGCGTAAAAATCACCGAAGCAAACGCTGCTGGCAAAGTCATCGGCGGCGTGTGCCACGGCCCCCTCGGGCTGCTCAACGCGAAGGCCACCGACGGTTCGCCGCTCGTCGCAGGACGCAAAATCTCGGCGGTCACCGACAAGCAGGTCCATGAACTCGGCATCGATGCGACACCCCACCACCCCGAACGGGAGCTTCGTAGCGCCGGAGCCCTGTTTGAGAGTGAAACCAAGTTCCGTGACCCACTCGCCAACCATTGGGTGGTCGATGGGAACCTGGTGACCGGACAGAACCAAAACGCCGGACCCATGGTGGCCCGAGAAATGATGCAGATCCTGGCCGACCAGGATCGCCACCAGACAGTGAGCGCCTCATGAGCAACCACGCTGTCCCCCGATATGGCACCATCGATACCGACTTCGGCATGCAGTTGGCCACCACGGCCCCGGACCAGGATGGCCCGGTGTGGATGGTCAATCTGATGAAGTACCGAGACGTGGCCGAGTACGCCGATGGGCGCGAGTCCTCAATCAGCGGCAGCGAGGCCGACGACCTGTATTCGCCGCTCGACTCGCTGGCTGCTGTCGGCGCTCGCCCGGTCTTGTTTGGCGACGTCGACCAGCAACTTTTGGGCGAGGACACCGTGTGGGATCGCATCGGGGTGGTGAAGTACCCGACCCGCAAGTCGTTCATCGACATGCAAGCGCTGCCAACGTTCAAGGAATCGCACAAACACAAAGACGCCGGCATGGCCAGCACGATCGTGATGGGAACTCGTCCAATCGCCCAACCGGAGTCGCCACCCGGTCACGTCCCGGTCGACTGGGCCGACGTGCCCCATCCTCCGACCGACGACGACGGCCCCATCGTGGTGGTCCATGTGCTGCGCTTCCACGATGCCGAGGCGGCACACACCACACCGACACACATGGAGCAGTATCAAACCGAAGCCGCCAAGGTGTCGCTCGGACATGGCCTGCGGCTCAATGGCTGGTTCGCGGTCGAAGGCACCATCATCGGCGATGGCCGGGCGTGGCATCAGGTGCGTTTCAACGAGTTCCCAAGCAAAGCCGCGTTTATGGCAGTGGTCACCGACCCGAGCAGCCTCGCTGCTCAGAAGGACCACCGAGAAGTTGCGATCGCCGATACCTACACCATGATCGTGCGGGCACAGGTCAACATCCTGAACGATTCGATCACTACTCCGTAGCTGGCCCCATCACCGAGAGCTACAAACCCTCGATCTCACCATCTGTCACCATTTGTCACCATCTGGTCCATCACGGTGATCGTTCGGCTGACCAGATCATCCAAGACCAGCTCACCAATGCCAGCAAGTTGCACCGCGACCCGACCGTTCCATGGCTGGGTCCAATGTTGCGGAATGTCGCGGCCGCTTAGGCCCCACAACCCGCCAACGGTCGCAGCATTGCAGTCGGTATCCCAGCCAGCAGCTGTCGTCTCACCAATTGCGGCGCTGAAGTCATCGTGTCCGACCAGCAGACCCCACACGACCACTGCCAAATTGTTCACCGTGTGCACCGGCGACAGATGGTCGTAGCGAGCGTGTATCTGCCCAGGACCGTCGCCGCTGGCTGCGACCTCGGCACCCAACGTCATCGCTTGAGCACATTCCGAGTCATTCGGTATCAGAGATCGAGCCGTGTCAACCGCTTCCGTGAATGACTGGCCACCGCCTATAGCCGCTCCCATGGCTGCCACCGCCATCGCACCGTAGATCCCCTCGGCACGGTGGGACAGCGCTGCATCTCGGTGCGCAAGTTCAGCGGCCTGCTCAGGACGGCCCGGACAAACCCAGCCATACAAATCAGCTCGGATCTGTGCGCCGATCCAATCGTTGTGTTGGTTGTCGCTGCACTCTGCAAGGTCGAACCCAGGGTCGGCACCGAAGCTGAACCCGTAATTCGCCTTCGAAAGCAGCGTTACCAAAGCATCTCGTTCGGCTGTAAAGACGATGCCTCCCGGGAGATAGTTCAGCCATGCCCGGGCGACGTCGGCCGTGTCCAAAGCAGCACCGTGCTCCTCCAACATCATCAGCGCAAGAACTGAATAATTGATGTCGTCGTCGGGTTCACTCCGGTCGAACTGGCCTCGACAACATTGAGCGAACTGACGAGCAACCGAGGTGTTCGGCACCAGCGGCACATAGTCGCGCAGCGGAAGCGCCTCTGCAGCGAGAAGGTAGTCGGTGAGTGCTTGACGACCTTCCCGCATCGATAACAGCTCAACCGCCTTGCCTAGCTGGCAACCGCTTATCCGGCCTTCCCAAGCTGAACGAATCTGAGTTTCACGCATGCTGGTCACGCTCTCAACCTATTCGTAACCGCACATACGGGTCTTATCTTGAGCGTTTCGGTCGCGCTATGGCCCGGGCAGATAGCGCCCACTTCGAAACGCCACACTAGGGTCGAAAAATGCCAGTACAGGTGATCGGAATGATCGGGGTGGCGCCGCCTGCTGACGACGCGACAGTGCACATCATTGATGGTGGCCTATCCGCCGACTACCTGGTGGAGTTCAGCCGAGCCCATGACGAGGCAGGCTTTGACCTAGCGCTCGTCGGCTACACCTCAACCTCGGCTGATGGTTGGTCAGTTGCTACCCATGCAGCTGCGCACACGGAACGCCTTGGTTATTTGATTGCGCACCGCCCCGGATTCGTGTCGCCAACGCTCGCAGCTCGCAAGGCTGCAACATTCGACCAGCTCAGCAAAGGTCGGCTTGCCCTACACATCATCGCCGGGGCTAGTGATCATGATCAGCGCCGCGACGGTGACTTCATGGCCAAGGCTGAACGTTACGAACGAGCGGGCGAATACATCGAGATCATGCGAAGAACCTGGACCGCGGACCAACCATTCGACGTCGACACGAAACACTTCCAGATGAAAGACGTGCGGTCCGACGTTCGCCCCTTCCAACAACCGTCACCTCCGGTATTCTTCGGAGGCTCTTCTACCGAAGCGCTCGACATGGGTGCTGAACATTGCGATGTCTACGCAGTGTTTGCCGAGCCGTTGGCTGACACCGCCGTCCGCTTCGACGACTTCCGGGCCCGGGCCGCGCTCTACGGCCGGAGTGCCTCGTTTTCGATGAGTGTGCGGCCCATCATCGCCCCAACCGAGGGCCAGGCATGGGACAAGGCTCACCGCATCCTGGCATCGATCGAGAACAGCACCTCTGCTGGCGCTTCCCCCTACGACAAGGGCGGAGAACGTATGCTCGCCCACGCTGCAGCCAACGATGTTCACGACGAGCGCCTGTGGTTAAAGATCGCTGCAGCAACCGGTGCACCCGGCAACACGTCGTGTCTTGTCGGAACCGCCGAACAAGTCGCTGACGCTCTTCTTGAGTACTACAAGCTCGGTGGCCTCGACTACGTCCTGATGCGGGGCTTCGACCCACTCAAGGACACCGTCGAGTTCGGCCACGAGCTCATCCCCCGTCTGAAGGCCGGAGCCGAAGCACTCGATATCGAGGACCCGTCCTAACGGCGCTCAGTCAGACAACGTCCGGAGCGGTGATCCCTGGCAGCAGGAAGCAGATGCACGTGCCCCCGTCCAGACCTGGCTCGACACCCACGGCTCCTCGGTGGCGTTCGATGACCCGCTTGACGAACGCCAGCCCTACGCCGATGCCGGGTCGTTCGTCTAAGATCTCAGGCCGTGAAAACATTTTGAATACTTCATCGGCCCGCTCCGGGTCTATGCCGATCCCGTTATCGCTACACCGGATTTTCCACCAGGACCGGTGTTCATCCACGAAATATTCGTGGAACTCGGCGTCAACCACGACTCGCAGCGAGCGGTCGAGATCTCGATACTTGATCGCGTTGTCAACCAGATTCTGCACCACCTGTCGGATCAGTGACGCTTCGACCTCGACCACGGGCAGGTCGCCGATCTCGATCGTTGCTCCGATCTCTCGTAGCTCCGAAGCCATCGGTCCAACGGTTTCGCTCACCAGCTCGTTGAGATCTACCGCCTGTCGGGTATCGGTCGACGCGGTCACGTGCGCATACGCCAGGGTGTCCTTCAGTAATTCACTCAGATGATTCACTTGGGACGCAATCGTTTGGGCATAACCCCGAGCCTTTGGCGGCAGTTCTCCGGTCTCGCGTTGCAAGAGCTGTAGATAGGAGCCGATTCGTCGCACGGGAGCACTGAGATCGTGGGCGACGACTGCCGCAAAATTCTCCAGATCGCGATTTGACTGCGCGAGTCGCTCGACATGGTTAGCAAGTTGGGCGCGATCGGTGATGCGGCCAACCGCTTGAGCAACATGGGGCACGATCTTCTCCATAACCGAATAGTGCTCGCTGGTCACCGGTTCATCATTCGCGAATCTGAAGAAGCACACCCCGACTATTTGATCACCGATCTCTAACGGATACACGGATTCATGAGCTAACCCAGGCCGAACCGCTCGATGTGCAACTCGTGGTCACCGCTGGCCCTGCAGGTTCCGACGCTGATATCGAACGAGCCACAGAAAATCTCGATGCGGGTCTACAGGCACTAGAGGCCGTGGGCATTGCGGCTGCTGGCAGGGTCGGACAGGCCGATCCAATGGCCGCTATCGCATACAACCTGAAGACCAACCCGGCGGTCAACTTGGTGGTGTTGTCCACCGGGCCACTTGGCAATAGCCGATGGGTTGCGATGGATCTACCGCATCGTGTTTTACGTCGATTCGACGTCGCTGTGGAACACATTGTTGGCACACCACTCGACGCAACTCCTACCGCCCACGTTGCCACGACACCGGTCAAGGTGTTACTCGTTGAGGACGATCAACACGACATTGAGCTCGCAACTATCGCCCTTGAGAACTTGGAGACTCCAGTAGAGATATTGGTGGCCCGCACCGGGGCACACGCGGTGCAGTACATGGCCGAGGCCTCGCCTCGCCCTGATCTTGTGCTACTCGACCTCAAGATGCCTGTCATGGACGGACTTACCATGCTCGAAGAATTCGAGTCGACGTTAGGTCTCGACTCGCTCAACGAACTCAACATTGTTGTGGTGTCAAGCTCGGCTGCGGACACCGATCGGGATCAGGCCTAGCTCTTGGGGCCAAGGCCTATGTCATCAAACAGCCCGACTTCGATGAGTTCCAGGCAACGCTCAAATCTCTGGTTGATGAGGTTGTCCAGCACGATGTGGCCAAAAGATAAAAGTCGCCTTCGTTTCGATCTGGCGTCGTTTCGGTCAGGCGTCGTTTCGGTCTGGCCTGTCAGCTCAACTGCGGCACCCGCTCGAGACTCTCGGTGAGGTCGATCTCATCGATCCACGGACCGACCCCGCTGATGCGATCAATCGTCACCCGCACGACGGCGCACGTGGGCGAGTCGCGAAGAGCCAATGGGTGGTGCGTCAAACCGGTGTACTTACGCGCCAGTTGATCCATGAGTGCCGGGTCTGGCCCGACCTCGATACGGGCTGTGCCTCGGATCACCAGGTGTCGTTGATAGCCGCGTTCGTTTCGTTCGGTGTCTTTGATTGATAACACGACCTTGGGGTCACGCCGTAGATTGAGAGCTTTCTGGCTATGCGCGTCGGTGCCGAAAAGTATCTCGTCGCCCTGGGCGATGACCCACACCACCGAAACCTGGGGCGTGCCATTCTTGTTCATGGTCCAACAGTGCGCTACAGCGTCGGTGCCGAGCAGGGTCTGAACGGGAGCGGATATCGAGACCATGAGTGCCTCCAAGGCATTGTTTTATGTCACTAACTCCAAAGTCCCACGCAATCGTTGACTTCGCAAGGCCTTAGGTCCCACAGCGGACAACCCTCTTCGAACAGCTGCCCACGTACTTCTGCGGACAGCCACGGCTCAATGTCCTAAAATAGGGCTACATCAACCGGGTCGAACGAGCTCTCTCAGCCTTCCACTGGATCACACTCGTGTAACACGACACGGCAAACCACTGGACTACTTAAAGGGCGCCATGTCAGCCATCAGCTTCACCGAGAGCCGCCCCACCGAGATCCTCGCCAACCTCCATGAATCGGCCGGTGCCGAACGCGAGTATCTCTTTGCCAGCCACGACGCGGACAATCACGACCTGATACTTGTTGCCTGGCACCAGACCAAGGCCATTGGTTACCTTGCCGCAACCGATCAACGACCCGACGAACTGCTCGTGTGGGAACACCTGGTCGTGCCCCAGTACCGCAACCAAGGCATCGGCAAACAACTCTTGCTCGAAGCGGCCAAACGGATACCTCCGCACGCCCACATCATCATCGACCCTATGGGCGAACTCGACACCGAACGAGTTATGGACTAGTACGCTGGCCTCGGTTTCACCGCCAACGATAAGACCAAACGGGTACAGGCGACTGCCTCCGAGATCGTGGTGCTACTCGGTGAACAACGCGAAGACGCCACCACCATCGACACCATCCTGGCCACCAAAACACCCGGTGTAGTCACCATCAGCCCTTCCGCCCCTATCCAAGAAGCTTTGGGGCTCATGAACGAGCTACGCATCGGCGCCATCGTGGCGTCTACCGACGGCAGCCGAATCGAAGGAATCCTTTCTGAACGCGACCTACTCGTGGGCATCGACACCCATGGGAGCGCGTACCTTGATCGCACCGTCGCCGAGTGCACAACCAGCAATGTTGTCACCGCCACGACCGATGACCTCATTTCACACGTCATGGACACGATGACGAGCCGACGTATTCGCCACCTTCCCATCACCAACACCGGCCGGCTCGTCGGGATAATCAGCGTTGGTGATCTCCTTCTGTTTCGACTCAATCAGCTCACTGATCCCGCGACCACACCTACAGAACAGGACCCGAGTTAGCCCCTACGAGCGGCCGAATTATTAGCGGCCCAGCAGGATCTTCTCGACCTGAGGTGCTGCGATCGCAGCTCGGCCGCGCAGCTCTGCGTCGGTCAGGCTGGTAATCGGGTGAGCGACCTCGGCGAAACCCATATGGTCCAGCCCGTGGAGTTCGGTGACATATCGGGCGGTGACGGCGAAGGGTGAGGTCACGATCGCTGCCGCGGGGACCCCAGCCTTTTCGAAAAGAACGGCGTCGAACACACTGCCCGACGAGCAACTACCTCAATCGCCGATCGCTGAGATCGCCGCCATAACCGCCTCGGCTGCTGGCGCTGCGTCTGCAGGATCCCCGCCGTAGCCGGGGCTAGGTGGCCCAACGAGGACCGTGTCGGCGATCGACCACGTCTTGCGGAGTTCGTCGATTACGTACTCCATCAGTTCACGACCGTGGGTCTTGCCGTTGTGGATCAACGCAATGGTGGCACCATCGAGTGAACGAAGGCGCGGCGCCAAGTCGGGCGTTTCGTGGGCCAGTGCCTGTCGAGGGTCCAGAACAAACATGGCTACTCCGGTACGTCGTTGGTCATGATTGCGCGGGTAATGATTGGACAGCCGCGGCCGCGGCTCCACGATGGGAAGAACGCCGAGTGTCCTCCTGCGGTTCCGCCGCCGACCATGACCAGGATGTCATCGGGCGAGTGGCCCCTATGAACCAGGATCTGTTCGTCGCCCGGCTGGATCTTCTGATCGCCGCTCGGATACCACCGAGGATCGTGCCAGTCTGGCTCCCGAGCGGCGTCGTCTTCAATCTTTCCTGACCGCTTGAGGGTCGCCAGATCTCGGCATGCATGGTCGTACAGATACTGAGACACGCGTTCGACGCTCCAGCCAGCGTCGCCCAGTTTGTGGGCGTGTTCAGGTGCGAACACCACCACGGAGCGTCCGTTGCTGAAGCTGCCCAGGGCCGCCATGGAGTCTGCGAAGGTGTCCAACAACGCGGCAGGGTCAGCGGTGCCATGGTTGACGACGTTGTGTCCAGACTCGCTTGCGAACACCGTGACTGCCGACTCTGCTTCGCCGCCAAGACGCTCATGCAGCGAGGGCCACGGCGAATGCTCGACGTTCTCACCGAAGCACAAACTGAACTTGCCCGGCCATCCCTGCGTCGACTTGTCGAGCTGGCCGGGGATAGCGGCCAACGAGTTCATCTGCACCAACCGAATCGTGCGACCGATGGTCGCGTTGGCCCGAAAACCAGGCCCAAACAAATTTTCCCGGCTATGGATGCCGATCCGATCGGCGATCCCACCAGTGACGATCACCATGATCGTCGCTCCACCAGTACTCGCGGTTGGCAAATGGAGTTTGAAGCCAGGTTCACCGATCGCCTCGAGTGCAGCACCAATGACCGGAAAGTACTCAGGGAGTGCTCCGGCCATCACCGCGTTGACCGCTGCCTGATAGGCGGTCACTTGCATATCCCGTGTCGGGACCTCGATCAAAACATGATCGGGCGTCCACTGTCCGGCGTTGAGCATGGCTGCAACCAGATCAGGGGTCGGAGCCACCACCGGCAAACCATCGGTCAGCCCAAGCTCATACAGTGCCTCGGTTGGTGTTGCGTCGATCTTGAGCTCGAATCCCGGTCGTGCCCCAGGGTGCCTGGCGACCAACTCGCTCTCATCCATCTGACGAACCATGACGGCACAGTAGTGCACCAGCCCGAAGCCCCATTTCTTCACCAGATGTCGCCCCACCTTGTGTCCCAGGTGTGTGGTGTTGCAGGCTGTTACAACGCTACGAACAAGGGATGCTCGTTATGGGCTGGGACTTCGAGACCGACCAGGAATTTCAGAAAGAGCTCGACTGGATCGAGAACTTTGTTCGCGAGGAAATCGAACCGCTCGACTTCATTGTTAAAAACCCGTTCGATCTGACCGATCCGATTCGCCAAGAGATCATTCCCCCTCTGCAGAGGCAGGTCCAGGAACGGGGTTTATGGGCATGTCATCTTGGGCCAGAACTCGGCGGGCTTGGCTACGGCCAGGTCAAGCTTGCGCTCATGAACGAGATTCTTGGACGAGCTCGGTCAGCCTCGACCATCTTTGGGTGCCAAGCACCGGACACCGGCAACAGCGAGATCCTGGCTCACTACGGCACCGAGCAACAGAAGGAAAAGTTCCTCGAGCCATTGCTACGTAATGAGATCGTGTCGTGTTATTCGATGACCGAACCTCAGGGTGGCGCTGACCCAAAAGTCTTCACCGCGAATGCTGTCCAGGATGGTGACGAATGGGTCATCAACGGCGACAAGTGGTTTTCGTCTCACGCCCGTTTCGCCAGTTTCCTGATCGTCATGGTGGTGACCGAACCAGATAACCCTGCGTACCAACAACAGTCGATGTTCCTTGTGCCGACCGATACGCCTGGCGTTGAAATTCTTCGCAACGTTGGGCTTTCGTATGAGTCCGAATCCGAGGACACCGGCACTCACGCGTACATTCGCTACAACGACGTGCGGGTGCCGAAGGAGAATATGCTCGGACCTCGAGGCGGCGCCTTTATTGTGGCTCAGACTCGTCTGGGTGGCGGGCGGATTCACCACGCGATGCGAACCTCAGGCCGGGTCCAGCGCATCTTCGACATGATGTGTGAGCGCGCCATTAGCCGTACCACTCAAGGTGAGCTTCTGTCCAAGAAGCAGATGGTGCAAGAGATGATCGCCGACTCCTGGATCGAGATGGAGATGTTCCGGCTGCTCGTTCTGCGGACCGCGTGGCGCATCGATAGATACAACGATTACAAGCTTGTGCGACGCGACATATCAGCAGTAAAAGCCGCCATGCCGGGCGTGTATCGCAACATCGCCAGCCGGGCGCTGCAGATCCATGGCTCGCTTGGTGTCTCGTGGGAGATGCCGTTTGGCAAGGAGCTACTTGAGTCGTTCCATATGGGATTGGCTGATGGCCCAACCGAGGTCCACAAAGTCCAAGTGGCCCGTCGGGTGCTCGATGAGTATGTGCCGTGCGATGACATCTTTCCCTCAACACATTTGCCTAAACGGCGAGCAGCTGCCGAGGCCAAATACGCCGATGTACTTGAGCGCCATCTACAGACCCAGTAGCACTTGTAGAAGGGTGCCTGTTGCGATGAATCCGTGATCAGCCAGACGATGGGAAACATGCGGCACCTCGTGCGCTGCGACTACTCTCAGCTCAGAACACAACAAATCCTGTTTGGAGACTGGTGCAACAGCAACCAACTGAAGTCGTTTCGCCGAGACACGACCCGCCACCAACTGGTGGTAGCGGCGACGTCAGCGATGCTCTCATGGCCAAACCAACCTGGTCCGATCACGACCTCATCGGCCACGGAATCCCGATCTACGACGTGCCGTTCGTGACCGTCGGCGGAGGCCTTGGTTCGTTCGCCATGGTCGATATCTTGCGTGTCGCCGGTGTAAGTGCCGAGCACATGGTTGCGTTGAGCGACCTGGACCAACCGTCCGAAACCTATGAGCACTTGGCCAAGAATAGCCAGATCCCTTCCCATGAACGTCTTCGCTCAGACAGCGGATCGGTCCTCGATTGCCTTTGGGGTTGGCCGGGCTATGCGTTGCGAGAGGCGATAGCCGACCGCAACCCAAAGCGGGCATGGCAGGTGATGACCGAGCCAATCCTCGCGGAGTACTTTACACCAAAAGCTGGGCAGGTTTACGAGTCTGTGACTCGCGAAGCCAACCGTATTGGTTGGTCGTCGATGGTCAAGAAGGGTGTTGTCCGAACCGTACGCCGCAGAGAAGGCGGCGAATACTTCGTATTGTTCACGCCAGCGACCGGCACTGCAGCCACGAAACGGATTGCCTATCGATGCCGTTATGTCCACATCGCCGTCGGGTATCCCGGCGTCAAGTTCCTGCCCGACCTGCAGGCCTATCGTGACAAGTATCAGGACTACGCCAAGGTTCTGAACGCGTACGAACCTCATCTCCATGCCTACGAAGAGATGTTGCGCCGCCCCACGACCGTCTTGGTGCGAGGCAGCGGAATCGTTGCCTCTCGGGTGTTACAGCGCATCATCGACGACCGCGACAACACCGGTGCACAGACCACCATCGTGCACTTGTTCAGGAGTTATCCCGACGGTTATCAAGGGGACAAACGGACCTTCCGCCGTCCGGCCCGGAACGGCTGGTCCTACCAAGCATTTAACTACCCCAAGTCAGCTTGGGGTGGTCAGATCAGGTACACACTCGAAAAGCTCGAGGGCCAAGAACGCTCCGACTACATCGATCAGCTCGGCGGCACGAACACCGCGCCGCGAAAGGACTGGCAAGAGCAACTCGATCGTGGCCTCGAACAAGGCTTCTATAAGCAGCTACGAGGGACTGTGAAGACCGTCGAGCCCACCGCAGATGGCCGTCAAGTCAACACCGTGGTCACCACACCCGATGGTTACGAACTCGGTATCGAGGCCGACTTTATTATCGATGCCACCGGCCTAGAGGCCTCGATCGAGGAACACCGCGTCTTGAAGGATCTCCTGTCCTACGGAGGCGCCGACAAGAACCCAAAGGGCCGCCTCAACGTTGATCATGACTTCCTCGTTCGTGGCACCGAGAGTGGCGCTGGCCGATTGTATGCCTCAGGGTCAATCACGCTTGGGGGCTACTACGCCGGCGTTGACTCCTTTCTCGGACTGCAATATGCGTCGTTACGCATAGCCGATGCCATGGCGGCCGAGGGTTTCTGCAAGAAAATCGGTCCACTTCGCTCAGCAGCGCAATGGACTAGGTGGGCAAGGAACAAAACGCCATGACACCAACACTTTCCGGACGGATGCAAAGCCGTTTCGTGCTGTTGCTCATCGTTGGAGTGCCGTTGACCCTCGTGCTCGGAGCGGTGCTTCCGAGACCAACTGCAACCACCACTCTGTCTGACATGTACGAAGTCTTCTTTGCTGCCCTCGTGCTCGTTGGTGTGGTCGGCATCGTATGGGAGCTCATCTACCACGGGCTTCAGCAGTTCCGCTGGGAAAAGGATTGGCCGACGATCTTCGGCCTTGTCACCGGTATTCCCGAGGGCATCGTCGTCTACCTGCTCTTGGACCGTGGATTCCCTTGGGAATTCGGTGACGTGCCGATCTCACTCTTTCTCCAAATGTTCATCCTGGTATGGATCGCCATTTGGCTCATCGCCAACGGCCCGCTCCAAATCTTCTTCCCGCGTTGGCGGTACCAGGGTGGCCGGTTCATCTAATGACTAATGCCTTCGATGTCGAGGCCGTCATCGACGCAAGCCACGGGCACCGAGCAGCATCCAGCCGCCTCCGCGCCCAACTTGGCCTAGGGGTGTCGGCGTCGGTCACCGTGGTCTGGATCGTCTATGTAACCGCCAGTGGGCAATGGGGCCGGGTGGGCGATCAGTGGGCGTCGGCAGTCACGATGATCTTCGGCAGCTTCGTGGCCGGCTCCACGCCTCAGGGCGGTGGGGCTGTAGCGTTCCCCGTCTTCACCAAGATCCTTGAAATCCCTAGTGAGGTAGCGAGGACGTTCTCGCTGACCATCCAGTCGGTTGGAATGACAGCGGCTTCCATCGGCATTCTGATCAATCGTCGCAGCGTCGACCTGAAAGCGATCGCCATCGCGGCGCCATCTAGCATCGTCGGGTTGTTCGTCGGGTACCTGTTCCTGACCGAATCGGACCAGCCATTTGGTCCATCGGTCCTGCCCGGTCCCTATGTAAAAGTGACCTTCACGGTGATCGTCGCAGCGATGGCGTTCGTCACGTTTCTTGGCTATCGAATTCAACTTATCGAGCGTCGGGTCGCTCTTCCCGATGGGAATCTCCGAGTAGTTTTTCTGATCCTTGTCTGTGCGTTTGTTGGTGGGCTTGCGTCTGCCACCGTCGGCTCAGGAGCAGATGTATTGATCTACTTGGCGACCGTCTCGATGATCGGTCTGAGCCCTCGCGTCGGCATAGCGAGCAGTGTGCTGGTCATGACGCTCGTATCGCTGGTAGGCATGATGATTTTTGCGTTCGGCGACGGTCACCTTGCAACCCAGCTGACGACCGACGGCGCTGAAGTCCTGAACGTCGGCGGCAGGTCGGTAGGGATGGTCGACGGAGCCATCGCTTTCAGTGCAGACGAACCATTGCCCGAGGCGAGCCGCTTCGATCTCTTCGGACTTTGGTTGGCTGCTGCGCCGGTCGTTGCATGGGGCGCGCCCCTGGGATCGGCGGTGTCGTCTCGGGCGACAGACCGCCAGGTCGTGAAGTTCGTCATCGTCCTGGCGGCGGCCGAGTTCATCTCGACACTTGTCTTTCTCGACGAGCTCCGCACCGACCCGGCCCTTGCACTCTTCGGCGGCGTCATCCTGGTCGGCACATTGGTGATTCTGTGGTTCGTGTCCGAGCATCGACATCGACTGTTGAACCTTCCACCGTTGGATGTCGAACGTTCTCACACTCGGGGGTCGGTAGATGTCGGCCCCAAGTTCAAGCGACAACTCAGGGGGATTGAATGATGGAACAGCTGGCTGACTACACGATCCGACAGACGATGCGAGAGAGCAACCACGGGCTCATCTTTCTGGCGGAGCCACCCGAACGACTCGGGATCACCGACGAAGTTGTGGCACTCAAAGCGCTGCGCGGGCACAGCGACGCAGACGACTTTCGGCGTATGGCCAACGAGTTGCGACTGTTGCACTCAGTCGACAGCTATTACGTCATCGAATTACTCGACGCCGGGAATGCCGGTGGGCGACTCTTCTTCGCAACGCGATATTGTCCCGACGGCTCACTCGAAGATGCGCATGGCCGGCTGAGCGAACCGATCATTCGACGAGCGGTCATTGACGCCGCTCGCGGCGTGCATGCACTACACGAGGTCGGCGTTGCACATCGCGATGTGCAACCAGCGAACGTATTGTTGCGCGATGGTCGCGGGTTGATCGCTGAACTCGATCTTGCTCAGCTCATCGACGGTCGCAGCACTACGGTCGGCGGCGGTCCGCTTGGCGCCCTCGAGTTCACATGTCCCGACATCATCTGGGGGCACGACGCGTCGCGCCGCACAGATATCTGGTCGCTCGGTATGACCCTCCATCGATCGCTGACCGGCACGGGTGCCCTTGGCCTGATTCCGGCGACCGGTCTCTTGGACGCATGCCGCTATGTTCTGGAGACTCGCCCGATGATCAGCGACCAGGTTGACTCAGTCACGAGACGAATCCTTGAACGGTGTTTCTCCGAGGATCCGGCAGATCACTATCCAACTGCAGAAGAGTTCGCCGACGATCTCGGCTCGACCCTCACGGAGGTCTCCTCATGAGTGACATCGACGTAGCCCACGTGCGTTTCGAAGCTGGCAGTTTTGTACTCGTTCGAGGCCCGATCGCAACGGTGTTGTTCGACGATTCGGCGGCCTCGCCCGAGTCTGTGGCTGCGCTGATGGCAGCGAGTACCGACACTGACTACTCGGCACTGAACGAACTGTTGCTTCGTTGCGCCGAGGACAGCCGATTCGGCCGGTTCGCTGCGGTACTTAACGCCCAGCACACATGGGACCTCATCGCTACCGGGGCACTTGTTATCTCGGTCACGACTGAGGCTGCAGATCTTCAGGTTGAGCCGAAGGTCGGAACGGTCTATAGACAAGCGTTCGACGACGTCCAGAGTGTTTCGATGCACCCCGTCGATACAGCGGCGCTGCGATCTCACGAGGGCAGTGATCTCCTGTCAGGGGCTGTCCGCGCCGACCGAGTGCTGATCGGATTTACGCCTCCGGCTGTCGTGGCAGCTTCAACACCCGCGCCCGCACCCGCACCGTCGCCGACTGCGCCACCAGTACACGCACCACCGCCACCCATGCCGATGCCCATGCCGATGCCAGCACCGCCGCCACCCCTACCACCGCCACCAGGAGCCACACCACCGCCACCGCCACACGCTCCGCCAGTCCACGCTCCACCAGTCCACGCTCCACCACTGCCACCGCCGCCAGGAGCCACACCACCGCCACCGCCAATTGCACCTCCCGATACGCAGAACCCAGCCGCACCTGATTTCGAGTTGCTTGACTTGAGCGCAGCGCCGGCCGTGACCCCGACTCCCCTTCCCGTCGAAGGGTCTGCCTCGCAAGCGACCTCGGCGAAACGCTCTGTCGAGGTACTCGGCGTGCGTTGTCCAGTGGGGCACCACAATCATCCCGAAGCGGTGTACTGCGCTCAATGCGGACGACGCATGGGCGTAAATGCCACCCTGGTCGCCACATTTGGCCCAAGGCCTCCCCTTGGTCTCTTCATCGTCGATGACGGCTCGACTGCGGCGGTCGCGTCAGACCTGATCATCGGGCGCGAACCCTCAGCGCATATCGACATCATTGAGCAACGAGCTGATGAGCTACGACTTGTCGATGACAGCTCCACGATTTCCCGGGCGCACGTCGGTATCTATCTCGACAACTGGTCAGTAACCGCGATCGACCTGCACTCGTCTAATGGCACGTTGTTACACCGGAGCGGCTCGACGACCTGGGAAACGATAAGCACCGAGACCCGAGTGACGATTGGCTCTGGCGACACCTTGCGGGTAGGAGAACGAGAGCTGCGACTCGAGCTGCACCATGTGCAGGCGCCCTAACCTCGCAACGGCCTCAGGACGCTGAAGTTCCTATGAATTCGACTTCGCGAATCGCGACTGGATCAAATCCGGGAGCGATTGATCGGATGCCTAGCGAACTCGTGCTCTTGAGTATGGACACTGTCTGCATTGGTGCTGCCTCGTTGAGGGTCAATATCCGCTCAATGCCGTCGGAGAATTCGAGAACGATTTGCCCTACGCCACGCGTCGCACTGAAAGAACCAGGAGCTTCTGGGTTCGGG
>DNHM01000241.1:4424-4850 GCA_003485885.1 Acidimicrobiaceae bacterium | reverse complement strand
TATCCGACCATCCCACTGTTTCATCAAGATCGAGAGCAGAGATTCTGCATATCGCTCAACTGAGGTGTCGGTCGCTAACCTGTGGAGCCGATGGCCAGCTGGCCCTCGGCGAGATGCCCACAAACCCAGGGAGCGGCGGAGCTCGGACGGAGCGACGTCGCCGTCATCGGTTGAGTCAAACTGCAAAGCATGGAAGAACCGATAAATGAGGCGACGATCAGCAGATCGGATTAGCGACTACTGCTTGGTGTAGCCGATGTTGACGTGATGGTGGTGTCGTTCGATCGTGGGTATGCCCCGTTGGTAGTCCATCTCGTTTCCGAGCCAGGACTTCAGATCCTCCCAGAACTGCGGCCCGAAATCGTCGTACGTTGCGGGCATGCCCTCATCCCCATCGGCGGGATCGCGTAGTCTGCAAAGAGGCTT
>DNHM01000241.1:3840-4400 GCA_003485885.1 Acidimicrobiaceae bacterium | reverse complement strand
AGAACCACGGTGCGCCAGGTTTCCCAGCTGTGTCCATCCGAGATGCAGCGATCACATTCATGGCAAGTAGCGGCAGGCATGGGGGCGGAACGTCAGCCGCGTGCTCGGCTTTCCAGGCCCTCATCAGCTCACCGACTCGGTTGAACCGATCGCCCGCTCCCGCACAACTCGGGCAAGAGCATCAAGACCGTCGGTGCCAGTCGTGCCCACGATTGAGCTCAACTCATGTCCGTGGTCGATGTCTCAACGAGAACCAACTTTGCTAACACAAGAGACGATCAAAGACGTCAAGCGGGCCGCTGGCCCGCCGCATTCGCTCCACTCATGGGGCCCCTCCAGGGGACAACTCGACGCTAGGACGCCGCAGCGGTGCCGAAGTGCCGCTTGAGCGTCCGGTGCCAGTGATTTGCTGGCAAGGAGGGCTCGAGAAGAGCGAGTGTCGTGCAGTACTTACTGATCCTGGCTGGTCGAACACCAACAGCCCATAGGGCCCGATCCATGGGCGTTGCTCGACCTGCGGACTTGCACTCCACAACAACAGCGTTCCTGAGCTTGACGGT
>DNHM01000241.1:0-3794 GCA_003485885.1 Acidimicrobiaceae bacterium | reverse complement strand
TGGTGATGAACGTCGACAAGAGTCGTGCGGTCGAACCTCGTGATCGTGGCTTCCTGAAGACGATCGGTGACGTCTGTGGCGACTGAGGAATCGACAAACGTGCGCATTTCTGTGTCGAGACGTCGCCTGTCTCTGCCGGAGTCGAGGTCAAGGCGGTCCTTGTCCGTCCTCCCCCGCCCGTCTTTGCGTTTCACTTCGAACATCGAGGAATTGGAGTCGAGGTAGGTCCGAATTCGAACGTTGAACCGGCGCGGTCTGCGGTACGCAGTGTTGAGGTAGAGGCGGCGATCCGGCGTGTCGAAATAGGCCGTCTCGTAGCCGAACTGGCGCAAGCCATCAATCTCGAGCACGGCAGTGCCTGCCCTCGGGAGCAGCATGTCCAGTTGGCCAACGCTCACGATGTACTTGCGGTCGGAGCGCGTCTGAAGCTCCGCAGCGTCGAGGACCTCATCAAGCGACACTGGCGGCAAGGCAACGATCGCTCCCTCAAACCCAGGTTCGCTCATCAGGCAGACTCCAGGGAGCCACCCACGAGGTCGTAACGGACGTCGACAACCGTTGTGTCGTTCACCAGGTTCAACCGCCGCACCTTCATGCGTCGCACTCGTGCGCCGAGCAGGCTTTCAAGTCGCTCCTTCAACTCATCCTCGTTCGTGTACGCCACGTCGAGCGTCACCGTCTGAATTCGGGTCTTGGCGAAGAGACGCGGATGATCACCGATGAACAACGCGACCAGGATCGAGGCCATGAGCACCGGCGTAAGCCAACTCGGGTCAACGGTGATCCCACCGAGGAGTCCCAAGGCGAGCGCAGAGAAATAGTACGCCACCTCCTCCTGGTCGAGCTCTTGTGAGCGAAGGCGGATGATCGACAGGACACCGAACAGTCCCAACCCGAGTCCGGCGGTCACTGTCGACTCAGACAGCACCGTGGCAACGGCAAGGACACCGATGTTAATGCCAAGAATTGCCACGACCATGTCTCGCCGACGATGGCGCGGGAAGTACAGGGCAAAGGCGATGACGACGACGGCAGCAAGATCTGCAGCGATGAGTCCGGCGTGCGACATTCAGAACTCCTGACGTGAGGGTTCAGCGGCGATATCAGCCAGTAGTTGATCGACCGATGAATTCCATTCAGCAACGCTGGGCGCGTCGTCGTGCAACGTCGCAGCTTCTGCGACGTGCGGAGCGATCTGGTCGCGCCACCCCTCGACGTGCATCGTTACAGATTCGATTGAAAATGGGCCGCTTCGAAAGTTGTTGTCGATCCGCTCGAACTCGTCATCGAGCGATGCCCATGCAGCAACCAACGGGTCACAGCCCGCAGAACGCTGCAACAAGTTGAATGAACCGAACGGAAACGGGTCACAGGCGTTGCTCGTGTCACCAAACGCATCAGGCATCGCAGTGACCGGATTCAGTGCTTCGGGCGTCCAACCCTGCAGCGAGTTGTCGAGATCCCAAGGGATAATGTGGACTCTGCGTGACGTAGGTTCCTCGTAGAAGTAGAAGTTGTGCGGTTCACATGGGCCGTCGATGCAATACCAGTGAAACGGTCCGTCATCGTGATGAATGGCTCGGTCGACCACTGCGTACGCGACAAACGCTTCGAGGTCCGTCCACTGCGAAAGCACGCGACGCGCTGCTTCTTCATCGGTCGGAGCGCCAGAGTCGAGAAGGTCACTGACGAACGACTCGATGATCTCCGTCGATGGGTCATCGTCCTCGTTCGTTCGTAGTCCAGCGATCAGCTGGAATCTCGGACGGACGTCGCCATCCGCTCCGAACGGCCACACTTCTTTGTAGAGGTTGCCTTTGCCATCATCGAAACGATCTTGAATGAACCGTCCATCGATCTGCTCAACAAGCGCGAACAACCCAACGAACTCGCCATTGATAACCACACGGGCATGCGTCGAACGTGGAGCCGCGACCCCGGCCTCGGCGAAGAGGAGGTAACCCAGACGATCACGCATCAACGAGGTATCAAGGTTCATCGAGTGAAGCTGAATTTTGCGTTGACCGAAGAATTCGGTGTTAGCTCCATTCCAATTGATCTTTAATTTAAGCGATAGCTTCGTGCACGTCTTCGCACCCGACGGTTGGAACGGCTGAGGGCCAGCTGTGCAGCCGAGGAACGCTCCGACTGAGCCTTTGTAGCGAACACCGATTGCTTCAAGCCGTTCACCACCAAAGAGTAGGCTGCCTTCGACGTACTTTTCCGCAGCAGGATCGGCGTCGAGCTCGGCGAGCGCGACTGCTGGCACTTCGATTTCGAACGTGTGGACGACGTTCTGGTCGAACAGAACGTCGGCAGTCTCCGTTTCATACAGCGGTTGAGCGTCCTCTAATTCCTCTGCCGGCTGATCATCGGCCTCAGGTGCTTCTGCCGCAACCGATTCGGCCGAGATCTGGTCCAGATCCGTGCCGATGGTCGTCGCTGTGTCGCCGCTACCAGGGTTCCAACAGGCGGCACCAACGATTGCGCACGCGATCACGACAGCACTCACCCAACATTCCTGTTTCTTCACATCACTCCTCGCTACCATCGCGCGCTATGACGTTAAATTAGTCGGTAAAATCCTTCCTGTTGCTATTCATGTTGCTTATTACACATAACCCTTGGCGGACCACGACCCATGGTCGCTGTCCATCAAGGACCACCTCCGGTTACACAACCTGCGCAACAGTCCCGGTCTTTTTGGTTTTGACGACTTGGAGGAGGTCTTTAGAGGTACCTTCGTAGTCGAGTGACCCGGCCAACGGAGGGTTAGCCAGGATAAGGCTGTACGCCTCGGGGTCTTTGTCGGCGGCATCAGGGAGTGAGTCTCGGTAGGCGATTGACCGGCTTTGCACGTCGTGGAGTTGCAGGTTCATGGACCCCGGGGCCGTTCGCTGATGACCAAAACTCACAGTAAATAAGCTGACCTTGACCCTTAAGTGTCCGTGGGTGTTGGCTCCCCGTTCGGCTCCCTCAAACTGTGTGACCGCACCCTGCTACTTGGTCCATCACACTTATGTTCTCCTGAACGATGACTTACAAAAATCGTTGGCCGCTATCCGAAATGGAATAGCTACCCTTTCAGAACAGCCCAATCAACCCCAAAGGAGTCACCAGTGACTAAAGCTTACGTAGTAGCGATGATCAAGGTAACCAATATGGAAGGCATGGGAAGCTATATGGCAGGCGTAGCCCAGACAGTGGATGACAACGGCGGCCGTTTCCTCGTTCGCCATATGGAGGAAAAGCTTTACGCCGAGGATGACCCTAACCCCATCACAGTGGTGATTGAATTTCCTGATGCCAACTCGGCGATGGCCTGGAAGACCTCAGACGCCTACCAGGCTATCTTGCCTGGACGTTTAGATAATTCCGAGGGGCCTTTGGTTATCTGTGAAGGCGTCGAATAACGCCTGTTCACACGGCCCGTTAGGGGCGCAGACGCTACGGTGCCAACTTCTCTCGGTCTAAACGTCTCTGAGGAGCATTACTTGACGCCGAAATAGTGACGAATCATCTCATAGTTGACCCCCGCGCTTCGGCGAGAGCGCGTCCAAAGATTGCGGTTGGGGGCGATCGAGTAAGAGCGGAACGCCGGCGTGGATCAGTGTTTGCTCGGCGGCGACTCACCACTGCCGGGTCTGATCAGGCGTCGGATCAGTCAACTCTGGAGCCGTCCGAAAATTAGGTTCCTTGATCTCACGCAAAACTCAAAACTTTTAATTGAGAATGCGCTTGATGTGCTGTGAGTAGAGCGGTGTTGACGCTACTGACGTCTTGGGATCAGGTGG
>DNHM01000407.1 GCA_003485885.1 Acidimicrobiaceae bacterium | reverse complement strand
TCGCGAGCTGTGCGACAAGGCCGGAGCGCTGCTGGTATTCGACGAGGTCATCTGTGGTTTTGGCCGCACCGGTGAATGGTTCGCAGCTCAGACCTATGGCGTGAAGCCCGACCTCATGACGTTCGCGAAAGGTGTGACCAGCGGCTATCAACCGTTGGGTGGCGTGATCGTGAGTCGAGAGATCTGTGATCTTTTTGAATCCGACCCTGACTTCTACCTCCGCCACGGCTTCACGTACAGCGGTCATCCAGCTTGTGCGGTGGCCGGACTCGTGAACATCGACATCATCGAGCGCGAGGGGCTCGTGCAGCGTGCGAAAGAGATCGGCGAGAAGTTCTCGTCGGGCCTCGCCGCAATGGTGGCCGACGGCACGCTGTCGGGCTACCGAGGGGTTGGTGCCTTGTGGTCAGCGCAACTTTCCGAGGGCGCGACTGCAGACCAGACCATCGCTGCCCGAGATGCAGCGCTCGACAAAGGCGTGATCTTTCGGCCGATTGGCGACAGCCTGGCGTTCTGCCCGCCACTGATCATCGACGACAATGATCTCGATCGTTGTCTCGACGTGCTCTCCGACGTACTGACCTAGTCGCCATATCGCTATGGTGGCGAGTCGCAGGAGGCGTGTCACCCCATGGTCGATCCCCACAACAAGTTGCACGACAAACTCGGGTTGTACCCGGCTCGCATCGTTGCCTGTAGCGGTGGTATCGACAGCCTTGTCCTAGCCACGCTGGCACATCGTGCAGCGCCTGAACAGACGATTGTCGCCCACACCGTTACACCGGCAGTTCCTGGCCCAGGAACGGCCCGTGTTGTGGCTTTCGCCGAACGCGAAGGCTGGAATCTGGAACTGGTGCGGTCCAGCGAATTCGACGACGAGCGGTATCTCTCAAACCCGGCAGATCGTTGTTATTACTGCAAGTCAAACTTGTACGACGCGATCTCGACACTCCAGGGATCCACGTCGGCTCCGACCGATGCCGTGATCCTGAGCGGTGCCAATACCGATGATCTCGGTGAGTACCGACCTGGGCTGATCGCTGCTGATGAACACGCCGTGCATCACCCCTATGTCGAAGCCGGTTGGGGTAAGGCCGACATCCGATCCGCAGCCCGCGACCTCGGCCTGGCCGAAGCGGATTTACCAGCGTCGCCATGCCTGGCAAGCCGGCTATATACCGGGACCCGGGTGACGGCAAGCCGTTTGCAGGCCGTCGAAGTCGGCGAAGCGCTTGTGACCCAACTCACGGGCGTAGCGATCGTGCGATGCCGGATTCGCGAAGCGAACGTGTCTATCGAGGTCCGGGGCGAAGACCGTCACCACATCGACCCGAGTGTGATTGCAGCGGTCCGAACCGCCATGACGTCGGTCGAACCGGAGCTGATCGACGTGTCGCTCGACGACGACGACTACCGCGCCGGCCGTTCCTTCCTTCGAGTCTCGTAACCACCCCTATGCATCAGCACGATTACCAGCGACCTGAACGGATCGGCATGCCCGAAGCCGTTCTCTCTTCCGCCAAGACCGATCAGCAACTTGCGTCCATTGTCGATGACCTGTTGGCCCAACCCGATCCTGTGCTCTTCACTCGCCTGGCTGCCGAACAGTTTGACACGCTCGATGGCTACGCCCAGGCGAAGATGGCCTACGACCCGGTCAGCCAGACAGCCATCATGCATGGCTCGTTGCCGACCCGACCAGGTCGGGTCGCCGTCGTGGCTGCTGGAACATCAGATCACCAAGTCGCTGCCGAAGCAGCGCGCACGCTGCAGTTCAGTGGTGTTGCTGCCGACATGATCGTCGATGTCGGAGTTGCCGGAATCTGGCGGCTGCAAGCTCGACTCGATGACATCCGAGCCGCCGACATCGTCCTAGCAGTCGCCGGAATGGACGCTGCAATCGTCTCCGTTCTCGGCGGGCTTGTCGGCGCACCCGTTATCGCTGTGCCCACGTCGGTGGGTTACGGCGTTGCTACCGGCGGCACGACGGCGCTCAACAGTGCCCTCGCCAGCTGTGCCCAGGGCGTGACCGTGGTGAATATCGACAACGGTTTTGGCGCAGCGTGTGCAGCGGTGCGCATGCTGTCGTTGATGAAAGCACCCCAATGACGATCGCATGGTTCGATGGGGGAGCAGGCGCCAGCGGCGACATGATGCTCGGTGCCTTGGTAGGTGCAGGGGTTCCACTCACCGTGCTTCAGACAAGCCTGGATCCGTTCGACCTCGGGATCTCGCTGCGGGTCGAAGATGTCCAACGAGGTGGCCTTGGCGCCACCAAGGTGCATGTCGACGTCCCCGAGACCCGCACCATGCGACACCTTCCCGAGATCCTCGCCCTGTTCGAAAGTCTCGACCCATCCGTGCGGCAGAGCGCAAGTGCGGTCTTCCAACGATTGGCCGAAGCCGAAGCCTCGGTGCACCAGACATCGATCGACGAGGTCCATTTCCACGAAGTCGGGGCCCTCGACTCCATCGCTGACGTTGTCGCCTCGTGTGCCGGCATCCAACACCTGAACCTTGAAGCGATCTATTGCTCAACACTCAGCTTGGGCAACGGCAACACGCGTGGGGCTCATGGGCCGATACCTGTGCCAGTGCCTGCGGTGCTCCAGATCATGAAGGGCGTCACTGCCGTGCAGGCTGGTCCAGCTCCGTTCGAGAGCACCACACCCACGGGCGCGGCATTGCTCGCTGAACTCGTGGATGTCTGGGGCCCGATGCCGCCAATGACGATCGACACCATCGGCATGGGGGCAGGCACCAAGGACTCCACCGAAGTAGCCAACGTGCTCCGCGTGGTTCTGGGGCAGCCGCCACTCAGCTAAGGCAGCATCTCAGGTCGGGGGCAGACTCAGCGGTCATCGATACAGGTATTTATCGATTTTGCGTCGCCGCATGATCTTGCGGATTCGTGGTCGACCACTCGGGCGGGAGAGGTCGAACTTCAGCACGAATCGTTCATCTCATCGATGATCGAAAAGGGGTGTGCGACCGAGGCCGAAACCGCAAACACAAGGGAACGATGCTATGGGCGTCGGGTTCGGCGATTCGGTCCGCGGACCGCACGGGATCAGTCCAGCCACGAGTTCTGTGTTGACCGTTGAGCTGGCCGGATAGTTGATGTGTAGCTAGTAGCTACTTGGAGTAAACGTCATGAGAGTCTTCTTGAGTGGTACTCGGACCACGACACCATCAGCTCGTGCATCGACCATTGCGCCGTCAATGCCTGCAATGTCCCACTGACGAGGTTCGACGCCGACGATGCGGAACGTGGTGTACACGCTGGGGTTTTCGTAGAGAGGCGCCAGTCCGAGGTACAACGAACTGCCAATCCACTCTGCCCGGTCGAACGCCATCGTTGGAAAGTCGACCCCGACGATCTGTGGGCACGGATCGAGGGGAGCCGCCGAGAGCGCTTCCCACGCTCCAGGTCCGGCGGCTTCGGCAGCAGCCAGGAAGGCGTTGAACTGGCCCCGTGGATGGGGCTCGTTCAGACCCATACCCCAGGTGAACTCGCCGGTCTCGGTATCCCAGGTCGGTTCGTATGAGGCTTCGATGCCAGCGACCAACCGTTCTTCGATGTCGGTGAGCCCCCATTCTCGGGCGAGTACCAACGAAGAGCCGTAGGCCCGACTCGGACGCAATGGCAGCTTGAGATCACCATCGAGACCCATGGACGACGCTGCAGCCAGGAATAGCCGTTTGGCCTCCTCGGGAACCTGTGGTGCTGCGTAGTACGACGTGGTCGATGCCATCGACACCGGCAAGCGGTGATGTACATCGAGCACCGGGTCGTAGTACAGCGTGGTTGTTGTAGGCGCAGATTCGGA
>DNHM01000194.1 GCA_003485885.1 Acidimicrobiaceae bacterium | reverse complement strand
CCGTGGCTCGTGTCCGAAGAACGTCCTCCAGATTTCACCGTGGCTGGCCAACACGCGAACCCGGCAGCGCCACTCCATCGTTATCGCCGCCTCATAACGTTGCGCCAGCAGCTCAAAGAGTTGTGGGCTGCCGAGCTGAAGCTCGTGCCAAGTGGCGGCGACGACGTGGCCGTGATCCAACGTGGTTCAACACTTACTGTGGCCAACCTGGGGCCCACACCGTTCGCCATCAACCTGGGTGACAGCAGCTGGAAGGTTGCGTTTGCGTCCCAGGGCGGTGACGGTGATAGCGCGAGCGGCATTGTGAATGTTGCTGCCGAAACTACCGCCATCATGATTCCAGCGTGAATCTGCCCTCTCTCCCTCCCTATTTTCTTGTGCCTCACTCCCTGAACCTGAACGGCAGCACCTAACTCATGCCCGCAAACTTGCCTGTCATCGTCGGATTCGGTGGGGTCAACCCAGCGGGACGGCTGTCGTTCCATCATGGCTATCGGCGCATGGTGATCGAAGCTTTGGGAGATGTAGCGTCATCGCGCACGTTCTCCAGCTTGGCGGCGCTCATGGGGCGTTCTGGCCAAGCCGACGACCCTGAGGCCCGCAAAGCAATGCTTGCTGGCTCGCTGATCCGGGGCTTGAACGAGGATCACGAGAACCAGATGCGGTGGCATACCGCGGTGCCGCACGACGATGGCCACGAAGGCTTAACGTTCCAACTGAGTGCTAGGCAGTTGCCCGAAGTGCTTCCTGAGAACTGGCACGTCTCCGATGGCCCCGATCGAACAGTGAACGTAACCGTCACCGGCGATCCTCACCTGTTTACCCAGACCTCGCAGCCGCTTAAGGTCAACTCGGCTGGCCAGCTTCCTGACGGCTTCGCTCCAGGCGCGTTGTACGGCTCTCGCAGCCACCCTCGTGGTCTGCAAATCACGGTGTTTGCTGCGTCCGATGCGTTGCGGAGTTCTGGACTGGGCCTCGATTTACTTAAGGCCAAGGTCAAACCAGATCAGTTCGCCGTGTACTCGGGCAGTGCCATGGGTCAGCTTGACAACGAGGGTTATGGCGGCCTGTACCAGAACAGCCTGGTAGGGAAACGTCCAACATCAAAGAACGTGCCCCTTGGTTTGTCAGAGATGCCAGGCGACTTCATCAATGCCTATGTGCTGGGGTCGGTCGGCGATACAGCGGGCATCATCGGGGCATGCGCAACGTTCTTGTACAACCTCAAACGGGGAGCCGAAGCCATTGCATCGGGCGACAAGCGGGTCGTGCTCGTCGGCAATGCCGAGGCGCCGATCGTCCCTGAAGTGATCGAGGGTTACCGGATCATGGGAGCGTTGACCGAGGACGAAGCCATCATGGCCCTCGATGGCAGCGATGCTCCTGATCTCCGACGTTCGTGCCGGCCATTCTCGGCCAACGCAGGTTTCACTGTTGCCGAATCAGGGGTCTACACCCTGCTGATGGACGACGAACTTGCTATCGAGCTTGGTGCCCAGATCCTGGGTTCGGTTGGTGGCGTCTTCGTGAACGCCGATGGTTTCAAGAAGTCGATTCCAGGGCCTGGCGTTGGTAACTACATCACCGTGGGTAAGGCAATGGGGCTGGCGCGAAGCATGTTGGGAGAAGACGGGTTGCTCACCGGCACCCACATACAAGCCCATGGTACGGGCACACCTCAGAACCGGGTGACCGAGTCAGACATCCTCAGTCGTCTAGCTGGAACCTTCGGGATCGACCGTTGGCCAGTGGCCGCGATCAAGTCCTACGTAGGGCATTCTATGGCGCCAGCTGGTGGCGACCAGCTGAGTGCGGTTCTCGGCACGTGGAACGACGGGTGGCTTCCTGGGATCACATCGATTGATCATGTCGCCGACGATGTCGTTACCGACAATCTGGCGTTGGCAATGGACCACACCGAACTCGATGAATCACAGCGCCAAGCAGCGTTCATCAACAGCAAAGGATTTGGCGGCAACAACGCCACCGGCCTGGTCATGTCACCCGCATGGACACAAAAAATGTTGACGCAACGATGGGGGAGCGACGTGATGTCCGGCCACGCATCCCGGGCCGAAGCTGTCGCTGCCGCTGCGAGCGACTACGACGACGCCATGTGCACCGAGACTGTAGAGAGCATCTACCAGTTCGGCGAGGGCGTGCTCACCGGCGACGATCTTGAGATCACCGACCAGGAGATTCGTTTGCCTGGCTTCGGGCTACCAGTCGATCTCGATATCCCTAATCCCTTCGTCTAGCCACGAAGGGGCACGTACCTCGTACCCGTCCTTGGTGAAGCAGGCGGGAGTGGCGCAGCGGTTTAGTAGAGCTGGCCGTGGTCTAGCTGGGGTAGAACGTGTTCGGCGAAGAGGTCACATTCTGCGATGTGTGGGTAGCCGCTCAGGATGAACGCCTCGACACCAACATCTTGGTAGGCGGCAAGTTTCGCTGCCACCTGGTCGGGATCGCCAACGATCGCGGCGCCAGCGCCGGAACGAGCCTTGCCGACACCCGTCCACAAGTTGGCTTCTGCGTAGCCGTCGTCGTCGGCGCTGTCTCGCAGTGCCGACTGGCGGGACACCCCGACCGAGGCGGTGTCGAGTGACTTCTGCCGGATTGCCTCGCCGGTGTCCGAGTCGAGTTGGCTAATCAACCGGTCTGCAGCGGCACGGGCTTCGGCTTCGGTTTCGCGCACGATCACGTGGCTGCGAAGGCCGTACTTGAGCTCACGCTCGTGACGGTCGGCCCGTTCGGTCATGTCGGTGATCGTGTCGCCGACTGATGCGACGGTGTCAGGCCAGGTCAGGAAGACATCGGCGGCAGCGGCAGCCGTCTCTTTGGCAGCTGGCGAGAAGCCGCCAAAATAGAACGGTGGGCAGACTCCTGAAACCGTGCCAAGCCGCGGTGGGTCCAGCTCGAGGTTCACGAACTCCCCGTGGAAATCGATCGATTCACCGTCGAGAAGCTGGCGCAACACCTGCATCCACTCAAGCGTGCGCTGGTAACGCGGTGTCGACTCAAGCGCTTCGCCAGGAATATCGCTGCTGATGATGTTGATGGTCAGACGCCCGTGGAGCATCTGATCGATGGTTGCTAGCTGACGAGCGAGTTGCGGCAGCCACATCTCACCCATGCGCACAGCGAGCAACAGGCTGATCTGTTCAACATGAGGTGCGATGCCAGCAGCAAATGCGGTGCTGTCGATGCCCAGCGAATAACCAGACGGCAACAAGATGTTGTCAAAACCATTGCGGTCGGCAGTCAGCGTGATGTCTCGACAGTGCTCCCACGAGCTAGCCAGATCGAAGTTGGGGACACCTAAGAACTCGTAGTCGTCGTCGCAGAGTGCGGAGAACCAGCTGACTTCGATCATGGGAGGGGAACTCGTTCGGAGGCTTGGACGATGGCGTAGACATCGTTGCGATCCAACGTGATGGACAGCGCAGCGGTACTCGATGCGATCCGTTCAGTCTTCTGGGTGCCGATGATGGCGACTGGGTCCGATGGGTGGGCAAGTACGAATCCGAGTGCAATGGCGGTGCGGTCGACGCCTTCGCGTTCGGCGAGTCCGTCGATGACAGCGGTGAGTTCTGGGTTCATACCATCAGGGCCATCAGCGAAGATCCGTCCGCCGCCTAACGGGCTCCAGGCCAGTGGAGTGATGTCGTCGCGCATGGCCCGATCGAAGGTGCCATCGCGGAGCGGGCCGAGTTCGATCACCGAGTACTCCGGCTGAGTAGTGACCATGGGGAATTCAAGGTGGGCAGCAAGAGCGTCGTACTGATCGGGGGTGTAGTTCGAGACACCGACCTCGCGAATCTTGCCCTCGTCGCGCAGTTCGGTGAGCGTGGCGGCGACCTCAGCAGGATGGGTGAACATGTCGGGGCGATGAACTTGGTACAGGTCGATCACATCGACGTTGAGGCGGCGGAGCGAGGCTTCAACAGCTGAACGCAGGTACTCGGCGCTGGAGTTGTAGGGCGTCGGGGGAGTGATCCCGCCTTTGGTTGCCAACACCATCTGTTCACGGAGATGCGGGGCTTGCCCAAGTACTCGGCCAAATATCTCCTCGGCTTCACCGAAACCTACATCGACACTTTGGAAGCCATAAATATCGGCGGTGTCGATCAGGTTCATACCCGCAGCCAATGCTGCCTCGACGAGCGACTGAGCATGAGCGATGTCGTCATTGTCGAAGCGCCACATGCCGTAGGCAAGCAGGCCGACGTCGAATTGACCGAGAGAGCGCGGGGCGCCCGAGATCAAGTTGGACATACCTACAAGATACTCCTCGACGTGCTGCCATTGGTCCTACCCGCAGCATCGTTCCCGACAGACGCAATGATCGTGGTCGAAGGACATCGGCCATTCGCCGCAAGCGAAAAGTTACGTCCCCTGGGGACGTAACTTCTCGAGGAACGAGTCGAAAGCCAGACGGGGATTTCTAGGCGAGGCGCTGCCGTTTATGGTCGACGCGATGCATGTCGAACTCGATGCCCGCTCGATCGCATCGATACGTCGTAACCTGTCGGTGGTTGCAGGTGCCTGCGGCTCTCACGCACCGTTGCTGGGCGCAGCAGAAATGGCGTGGGAACTGTGATCTCGAATCCCGTTGAGAGTCTCGATCACCGGATGTTCGCCTCAGAACTCGTCTAGCAGTTGTTCTATTGGCACGGTTGTTCTGGAGGCACGATGAGACCTGAATTGTTACGTCCCCAGGGGACGTAACAATTCACAGACCCCAGATGTTATTCGCTGCTGCGGTTTTGCGGGCTGGCGGGGTCATCCATTCCGAGCGACCGCCGCGGGCGCCACTGGACGAGACTTCCATCAGCTTGGCGGGCAGTGTCAGGACAACAGCGGTGTCAGGCAAGTCGGGTGACCCAGGTCGATTCGGTCCGATCACCGTCGGTAGGGCAGAGATGGCCGTGTCGCGAGCGGCTTCGTCGGCGTAGAACTGCACATCCTGGATCTGCTCAAACTTGTCGGCTCCCATGAGCACAGCGTCGTAACCTTCGGCAATGTCGACGATGAGTTGTTTGTCGGTCACGACAAGGTTCAGCCACGGTGCATGGGCAATACTGGCTTCGATCACGGCAATACGCATGTCGAACGGGGCATGGTCCGCGTCTTCTTTGGCGAGAGCGTTGCGAGAAACAACCAGGTCAATGCGGGTCAAATTCGCCGCTCTTTTGGCCATAACGGCTATGCCTAGATGGGCGATCGTTGGAGGATCAAACGAGCCGGGGTAGACGCCCGCCCGTTCCTCTTCGTATACTGCGTCGGTCATGTTGCATCGCACGGTAGTAGCAGTACTTAGGTAGCGCACGGATCACATCCCCGTGCGCACTTGGCCTCCCCATCGGGAGGCCGTTCTGCTTTTCGGGCTTAAACGCCGTGCAGCCGTTTCGGCCTGCAACAGACACAACTAAACACTTATGACTATTGAACTGAACAAGGCAGGTGAATGATGCAGATTAACGGAGCCCAAGCGGTGCTCAAAGCGCTGGAGCATGAGGGCGTAGAGACCGTATTTGGCATGCCCGGTGGTGCCATCCTGCCCGTATACGACCCACTGATCGAGTCGAGTATTCGTCATATCTTGGTGCGCCATGAGCAGGGAGCCGGTCACATGGCGTCGGGCTACGCCCATGCAACCGGCAAGCCTGGTGTGGCGATCGTGACTAGCGGTCCTGCCGCAACCAACATGGTCACCGCTCTTCTCGACGCCATGATGGACTCGATTCCGATGGTCTGCATCACCGGCCAGGTTGCACTTCCTGCAATCGGCACCGACGCATTTCAGGAAGCAGACACCACCGGCATAACCATGTCGGCGACCAAACACAACTATTTGGTGACCAAGGTCGAAGACATTCCCCAGGTTATTCACGACGCATTCCACCTGGCGACCACCGGCCGCCCTGGTCCCGTGTTGGTCGACATCCCCAAGGACCTCGTTCTGCCCGATGCCGTGTTCGAGTGGTACGAACCAACCGGTCATGACCTTCCTGGGTACAACCCCAAGACCGAGGGCGACCCCGCATCGATCGCCGAAGCTTCCAAGATGATTATGGCCGCCAAGCGACCCGTGATCTATAGCGGTGGTGGCATTCTGCGATCACGCGCCGCCGACGAGCTGCGCACGCTCGCCGAGATGACGGACATCCCCGTCGTCACCACGCTGATGAATCGTGGCGGTTTTCCCGACGACCATGAGTTGAACCTGGGCATGCCCGGCATGCACGGCAATTACACCGCAGTCATGGCTATGCAAGAGGCTGATCTTCTGATCGCGCTCGGTGCCCGATTCGACGACCGTGTCACCGGTGCCCGCGACAAGTTCGCTCCCGACGCCAAAGTCATCCATGTCGACATTGATCCGGCCGAACTCGGCAAGGTGCGGTTTGCCCATGTGCCGATCGCTGGCGACGCCAAGTCGATCATCACTGAGATGATCAAAGAAATCGAAAAGCTCGGTGGCGCCGATGGGCAGCCCGACCGCGACGCTTGGCGTCAGACCCTGAGCGGCTGGCAAGAAAAGTATCCACTCGTTTACGGCGATCATGAGCCCGGCAAATTGCTCAAGCCACAGTTTGTGATCGAGAAACTGGCCGAGGCCTGTCCGCCCGACACAATTCTGTGTTCCGGTGTCGGTCAGCATCAGATGTGGGCCAGCCAGTACTGGACCTTCAACCATCCCTATACCTGGATTAACTCCGGCGGTCTTGGCACGATGGGGTACTCGATTCCAGCTGCCGTGGGAGCGAAAGCCGGCATGCCGGACCGCATGGTCTGGGCAGTCGACGGCGACGGTTGTTTCCAGATGACATCGCAAGAACTGATCACTGCAGCGGTTGAACACATACCGGTCAAGGTCGCAATCTTGAATAACAGCTGGCTGGGCATGGTGCGCCAGTGGCAAGAGTTGTTCTACGACGAACGCTTCAGTGAAACCCACTTTGGTTCCGAAATTCCGAACTACAAGATGTGGGCCGAAGCTATGGGTTGTGTTGGTTTTCGAGTCGACTCACCTGAAGAGGTCGTGCCAACTATCCAGAAGGCAAACGAAATCAACGACCGCCCAGTGGTGATTGACTTCCGCACTCAAGCTGAAGAGAACGTGTATCCAATGGTCCCTGCGGGGGCGAGCAACAGCGAGGTGTTGGTCGACCCATCACAACGCGACGCTGACAGTTCGGGAGAGACATCGTGAGCCACATTCCTGAATTCCATACAATCGTTGTTCGGGTCGAGAACAAGGCGGGCGTGTTGGCCCGTATTGCTGGGCTCTTCTCACGGCGTGGTTTTAACATCGAGTCACTCGCTGTGGCCCCTACCGACGATGACCGATTCAGCCGGATCACGATTGTCGTGGACGTTGCGTCAACGTCGATCGACCAAGTGGTCAAGCAGCTCGACAAGCTCATCAACGTGCTTGAGATTCGCGAACTTGACCCCGAAACATCGGTCGAGCGTGAATTGATGATGACGACGCTTTCGGCTCCAACGCCCGAAGCCCGTCGCGAGATCATCGACCTCGTGCAAATCTTCGATGCCCAAGTACTGAACGTGGGTTTCGATCAGCTGATGGTTTCGCTTGTCGGATCACAGCGTCGCCTCGATGATTTCGAGGCGTTGTTGAGCCGTTTCGGCATCATCGAGATTCAAAGAACCGGCAAGATCGCACTCAGCGAACTGGCCAAGGTCGAGCCAACCGAGTCGTAACTCAACCCTCTTCAGAACCTACGAAACACCGCTGCACTCCTGGAGTGCGGTGGTGTTTCAATTTTGTGGACGGGTCGCTTTCTCCACTCGATCAAACTGAGGGGCCAGTGAGTCAACTCTTGCACTGCGAGGTCATACTTTTCTTCGAGGTATGGACGTAGGTCGGACCCCTAACGTGCGACTGGAATGAGACCTGCTGGAGTAGCGAGGCCGCGTTGCTTGGCAAAATGGCCAGGTCGAAACCGAATTGTTGGGGCACATAGTGAAGGCAGTGCTCGGCCTCCACCACGCAGCTACGTGGGGTGCGCGCTCGTGGTCCTTCGGACGCTTCTGTCAAGCCCGAGCCGGGATCGCCCCGCCCACTCCGGGGATGCCGGGTCCGTTCGCGCTTGCTGGCCATGGGCGACTGGCTTCGCTCTTCGAGGCAGTCGGGATGTCGAGCGTTACTTCGCAGACGACGCCGGCGAGCATCAGGCTCGAGTCAGTTGACGAGCACCTCCGCTTCCTGAAGGATGCGTTCGGAGCACTCCACATGCTGATGGGCGAGATGTCAGAGGACGAGAAGTCCAATACATGGGATGCCGTCGCCGACGCCCTGGCCGGCTACGAGGGTCCCGACGGATTTGTTTGCCCGGGCGAACTGATCGTT
>DNHM01000463.1 GCA_003485885.1 Acidimicrobiaceae bacterium | reverse complement strand
TCATGAGTTGGCGCGCGGTTGATCTGGCAGCCGCGGCGTCGTGGCATCTCGAATGGGATCGCCGCGAACTGTCGGCGCTCGATGCCTGGGCATCGGTGACGCGCGGCGAAGACCCCGACGAGCTGGTCGCAGCACTCGCTGGTGCCCCAGAGATCCTTGTTGAGCGAGCCGAGGCCGTACGAAGCGAGCTGATCAATGGTTATGGGCTGGTGCTGTTGTCCGGCCTCGACGTTGGCAAGTACGACCGCAAGTCCATCGCAGTCATGTTCATGCTGTTTGGGTCCTTGATCGGGTCCCTGCGGTCCCAGAACGCTGCAGGCCACCTGCTCGGCCACGTGACCGATGTCGGTGCCGATGTCGATGATCCAGCAACTCGGATCTACCAAACGAATCAGCGCCAGACCTTTCACACCGACTCCACCGATGCTGTTGGCCTGTTGTGCTTGCGAACCGCCAAAGAAGGCGGGGTTTCCATGGTCGTTAGTGTTGACGCGGTCCATGAGCGTCTAGCCGAAGAAGCTCCAGAGCTTGCTGCCCGGCTGTTCGAACCCATTGCGACCGACCGGCGAAACGAACAACCTGATGGCGAACTGCCATGGTTCGAGATTCCGGTGCTCTCACCGAGCAGTGACGGGGTGACGGGCATCTACCAACGCCAGTACATCGACTCGGCGCAACGTTTCGAGGACGCGCCGCGTCCCGACAAAGAAACCTTGCTCGCACTCGACGCATTCGACGCGATCATGAACGATCCAACCATGCGCTTCCAGATGGACCTTGCGCCGGGCGACATGCAGTTCGTGCACAACCATTCGCTGTTACACGATCGCACAGGGTTCATCGATCACGACGATCCTGAGTTGCGCCGTTATCTGCTGCGCGTCTGGTTGTCGCTTCCAGGTGACCGCGAGTTACCCGCGGTGTTCGAACAGCGATATGGCACAACAACGGTTGGCGACCGCGGCGGAATTGTGGTCCCAGGCACAACGCCCACGATCCAACTGCCTGTATAGGCAACTCAAGAAGTTACGTCCCCAGGGGAACATAACATTTCAGTTGTCGAAGCCCTGGAACGCCATGTCAGGCCGTTGGAGCCAGTTGCGGTCGTCCCAGTCGGCAGCACCGTCGACTACGTGCAGCGTGTAGGCCTGCCGGGGCTGGTCGGACTTATTGACATCGCTCCAGTGGGGGAGCGCTCCATGGAGCAGCACGAGCGTGCCGCGCTCGACCTCGATGGGCACGGCCTGCTCGAGCGGATAAAGCGTGTCGTCGAAAACTTCGGTAGTTGTCGACTCGCCATTGCGCACGAAACGGGACTTCACGGGGATCGTATGACCGCCGGGTATAGCCCACAGGCAGCCGTTGGTCACGGTTGCGTCGTCGATGGCGACCCAGAAACCTACGACCGATTGTGGTTCGGTCCACAGGAAGGTGTGGTCGGTATGCCAGGTGACCTCGCCACCGATCCCTGGGTGTTTGAAGATGTACATCGACTGCACCAGACGAGGGTCATCGAAACCGATTCCGGCAGCGACTTCGGCGAAACCAAGCTCGCGGGAGAAACGGCTGAACTCCGGGTCTAGGTCGTGCATGGCATGCCCGATCTTGTTCAGATGGGTGCCGTCGTCTTCGAAGAAGCCGCGTGTCTTGTCGCCAGAGGTCAGGAACCATGAGTCATCACCGTGGGCCTGGTCGCCGGTCGAAAACACCGTAACGTGGTCACGGTCGGTCCGCAGTTCGTTTTCGAGTGAGGCTGCGTGGTCGCGCAACCTCAGGCAGTCGGCATCACTAATGAAGTGAGGCACGACGAGGAAGCCGTTGCGTTCGAACTCGGTGACCTGGTCAGAGGTGAGCTGCATGATGTGAGGCTATCGCCGGTGACGCTGGCGGCTAGAGCGGGCTCCAGAAGGAGCGCCCACTAACTTTCGCCTCGACGGTAAGGAATACCTTCGGCGGCTGGCATGCGGAGGCGTTGGGCGAAGAAGACCAACACAAGCAATACGACGACATAAGGCAAGATGTTGCTCCACCAATTGGGCACGGAGTCAGCCACCGCCCACCAGGTCAGAGCTCCAATCGCGAGAGATCCGGCCAGCAGGCCATCGGCTATTTGGCGCTTAGCTAATGTCCAAATCGCCAGGCCGGACAACGCAATACCGTTCAGCAGCAGCAGCGCATGGCTGGCGGAACCGTCGAGATCTTTGAGATCGAGGCCGAAAACGTACCCATACAACAGCGCCCCCAGCAGAATGCCTAGAGGCCGCCAGTTGCCAAAGATCAGCGCAGCAAGGCCGATAAAGCCACGGCCACCGCTATTGCCTTCGAGAAACTGGCCCGACAATTCAGGGCTCGAGATTACGACGCCGCCCAAACCGGCTAGAGCGCCTGAGATAATTACGGCGACGTATCGGTACAGATAGATATTGACGCCCTGGGCCTCGCCAGCTTGTGGGTTTTCACCTGAAATTCGAAGCCGCAGACCGAAGCGGGTGCGCCACAACAGCCAAGCGCTGAACGGTACGAGGAACAACGCAAGCATGGCCAGCAGCGATGTGCCCCGCAGAAGTCCGCGGAGAATGTCGGCGACGTCGGAGACGAACCACCATTCCCATTTGCCGATGGTGAGCAGGATGTCGGGTGACTCCCAGCCGAAGATCGATCCACCGGCAAGGAAAGGAAGGTCCCAGTCGCCTATGCCGTCGATCCGGGGGGATTGGGTTGGTGAACCCCAGACTTCTTGCGAGAGATATCTGGTACTCGCAGGCGCAAGGATATTGATGGCCACACCGGAGATGATTTGATCGACGCCGAATGTCACCGTGGCCACCGCATGCAACAGGCCGCCCAAGGCGCCACCACCGATGCCGACCGCGAGACCGATCCACGGACCGAACTGCAGCGCACCCCACGCACCGAACCACATACCAAGAATCATCATGCCTTCGAGGCCGATGTTCACGATGCCCGAACGTTCGGCGAAAAGGCCACCGAGTCCAGCTAAAAGTACCGGCACCGCCCATCGCAACATTTCGCGTGAGACTGGTGTGGAGGTCAACCTGTCGGTATCTCCGATGCTCTGCACGATGGTGAGCAGCAGCATGCCTGCCAGCGCATAGAGCATCCATTTCAGCCAGGTGGGAAGACCGGAAAAGGACGAGGCTCTGCTCGCAGCGGACTCGCTGTCACGTTTGAACCTGTCGGTGAAGTTCTTGTACTGCGCCGTTGGACTGTTTGAGCCGGTCATGCCGCCACCCCTTCGGCGAGAGCCTCGGCCGTGGCTCGAGCCTCTTCTCGTTCTCGGACTCGACGTACAATCTCGTAGGCCACCACCGCCGCAAGCAACACGATGCCCTGCATGATGGTGACGATCTCACGAGATGCGGTCTGAGTTGACTGCAAAATGCCCGAGGAGATGTCGAGGAAGGCGAATAACAACGCTGCGCCCGCCATCCCTACGGGATGGTTGCGCCCAAGCAGCGCAACACCGATACCGGCGAAACCGAGACCTTGAATCTGGTTTGGTCGAAACTTCTCGATCTCGAACACTTCAACCAACCCGACCAGGCCGGCAATACCACCGGACAACATCATGGCGATCACAATCATTCGTTTGGGCTGCACGCCGCCAGCACGGGCGGCGAATGGATTGATGCCACTTGATCGAAGATCGAACCCGAAGGTCGTGCGATTGAGGAGCACGTGATACAGCACTCCGACCAGGATCGCAATCACCAACATGCCGCTGACGGGGTTGTTTTCCCTAATGTCACCGGTGAAGAATTCGACGAAACCGGTGATGTCAGGAAGCACGCCCGACTTAGGAATGGGTTTCGTGCCGAGATTGGTTGCCGAGAGGCTTTCGCCGTCGCGTAGGTCAGCCTGCCACGCCTGCACCCACCATGCCATGAAGCCGCTGACAGCGATGTAGTTCAACATGATGGTCGAGATCACGACGTTGACGCCTCGTGTCACGTTGAGCATGCCGGCCAGGCCAGCCCACAACGCTCCGACAGCCATCGCTACGAAGAAGATCACCACAATGTGCAGCGCCTGGGGCAGGTCGATAAGACCGCCGACCTGGGCCGCTACCAGTGCCGCAATCAGGTACTGGCCCTCGACGCCGATGTTGAAGAGATTCATACGGAATCCGAGTGCAGCCGCTACCGCCGAGAGATAGAGCGGCGTGGCACGGTTCCAAATGTCGACCTGGGTTTCGAGTTTGGAGGCATGGCCGAGCATGTCGCTGTAGGCGCTAAACGGATTCGAGCCAAAGGCCCACAACGCGATCGACGAGATAATAAGTGTGAGCAACAGTGCGCCGATAGGCGCCGCTAGTGCCATGACTACTCTGCGCATCAGCCGACTTCCTGATCAGTCGGGGCTTGGGTGGCTGCACCAGTCATATAGGCGCCGAGATCACGGGGGGTGACCTCGTCGGGTTCGAGTCGAGCGACGAATACACCTCGCAACATCACGATGAGTACATCGCTCAGTCCAATGAGTTCGTCGAGGTCAGCAGATACCAGCAGCGTGGCCAGGCCAGCCTTGCGCGCAGCCCGCAACTGATCCCAAACCGCAGCCTGGGCGCCAACATCGATCCCTCGGGTCGGGTGTGCGGCTACGAGCAACGATGGGTTGGACGTCAGTTCGCGCCCGATTACAAGCTTCTGCTGGTTACCACCGGAAAGTGCGTGAGCTGGCACATCGATATTGGGAGTACGTACGTCGAATCTTTCGCGAATAATCTCAGTTTGGGCTCGAGCCCCGGCCCGGTTGATGAACCATTTGTTGCCATAGGGGGCCTGGGTCTGGTGCCCGAGGGCAGCGTTCTCCCACAGCGGCGAACCGAGCAGTAAACCTTCGTGGTGGCGGTCCTCAGGCACATAGGCAACGCCAGACTCGCGTCGATGGCGGACGCTGCTGTGGGTGATGTCCTCGCCAAGCAAGGTGATGGAGCCATGTGAGGCCTGTGCCGTGCCGATAATGGCATCCACCAATTCGCCCTGGCCATTCCCCTCGACACCGGCGATGCCAACAATTTCGCCCTGTCGAATCATCAGATTGATGTTCTCGATCACTGGACGGTGATCGTCGTCGACAACAGTGAGATCGGTAACTTGGAGCGCAACCACATCGGTAACGGTCGACTCGGAGGTTGCAGGGGTCGGCAGTTCGCTGCCGACCATCAGCTCAGCCAGATCAGTCGCAGTGACCCCATCGTTTGCCATTGTTGCGACGGTCCGACCCTGGCGCAGCACAGTGATGCTGTCAGCAATCTCAAGCACCTCGTCGAGCTTGTGATCGATGAACAAGATCGTTGCACCCGAAGCCTTCAAATCACGCATATTGTCGAACAACGCTTCGACCTCTTGTGGCACCAACACTGCGGTTGGTTCATCGAGGATCAAGATGTCGGCGCCCCGGTAGAGCACCTTGATGATTTCGACCCGTTGGCGCTGACCGACTTCGAGTGTCTCGACCAATTCATCGAGACCAACGTCGAGGCCGTATTCGGTTGCGACCTTGCCCAGACGCTCATGGGCAGAAGCAAAGTTGATGCGGCCACCGGAAGACATTGGTTCAGCGCCGAGAATGACGTTCTCGAGCACGGTGAGGTTGTCAGCGAGCATGAAGTGCTGGTGCACCATGCCGATGCCACGATCGATTGCCTCGGTGGGGGAGTCGAACTCGACCAGTTCGCCGTTCACCTTCATGGTGCCCTCGTCAGCTGGCTGCATGCCGTAGAGGATCTTCATGAGCGTGGACTTACCAGCGCCGTTCTCGCCGCAGATGGCGTGAATCTCGCCCTTCTCGACCGTCAGATTTACATCGTCATTCGCGATGACGCCGGGGAATCGTTTTGTGATTCCTTTTAGCTCGATAGCGGCTGCCACAAATACCCTTCGAATACCCTTCGAATTCCCGTCAGATGGGCACGTGGCCCGACCCCAAACCAGTCGATCCGTGTGCCGAACGGATATCTCCGACCATACAGCGTTTGCTGGTTACGAGGTAGCTGTCAATGCCCTAATAACTGAAGAGCGCCGGGTGGGTACCCGGCGCTCTTCGTTGCGTATTTTGGTTTCCCGGTTAGAGACCGAGGATCGTGTCGCCGAGGCGATCGATCAGCCGCCAACCTCGGTTGGATCGGTGGAGACAACGATGTTGCCAGCCACAATTTCTGCCTTGAAGCCATCGAGCTGATCGGCGATGTCGTCCACATAACCACCAGTGGTTGAGTAGCCAACACCATCGACGCTCAGGTCATAGACCTGAGGCCCGGCGGCGAAGTCGCCGTTGGCGTGATCTTTGAGGATCTCGAACACGGCGACGTCGACACGCTTGAGCATCGAAGTCAGCACGTATTCTTGCAAGCTGGCATCGACAGTACCGATGGTGTTGTACTGGTCAGAATCAACACCGATGCCCCAGACCTTTGAGCCATTATCTTCACTGAACTCTTTGGCCGCTGCGAACATGCCGTTACCGGCACCGCCAGCGGCGTGGTAGATGATGTCGGCGCCGTCTTCGTACATGGTGGTAGCGATGACCTTGGCCTGGTCGGGCTGGTTGAAGCCGTCGAAGTCAGGAGCGTCGGTGATGTACTGAGCGATAATTTCGATGTCGGGGTTCACAGCGAGTGCGCCTTGGCGGAAACCAGCTTCGAACTTTTCGATGAGACCGAAGCAGCAAACGCCGCCGATAAAGCCGACCTTGCCAGTCTCGCTCTTGAGCGCAGCAGCTGCGCCCACGAGGAATGAACCTTGCTCTTCTGCGAAGACGAGGCCAGCAGCGTTCGGCGCAATCGGTTCGCCGGTGTCAAAGTTCAGCATTCCGTCATCGATTACTGCGAAGTTGACGTCGGGGTTAGCGGCGGCGGCTTCGGCAGCGTCACCAGCGAACAAGAAACCAACGGCAAGAACGATTTCGTTGGAATCGGCGGCGAGTTGCAGTAGCTCAGCCCGGTTCGAGCCGTCGTCGTTTGGTGAAGCTTCGGTCGTTGCGTAGCCAAGTTCAGCAGCGGCCTTTTCGAGACCAGCAGCGGCAGAGTCGTTGAACGACAGGTCGCCACGGCCACCAATGTCGTAGACCAGACCGGCATCGCCGGCAGCAGCAGCGTCGTCGGCTGCGTCCTCGACTGCGTCGGCGGCGTCTTCGACAGCGTCGGCTGCTGAATCGGCTGCGTCGTCGACGGCGTCAACGACATCGTCTGTGACGCTGTCAGAGCCGCACGCGGCGGCAAAAAGACTCAGCGCTGCGACCAGCGCAAGCATCAAGCGGATGGATTTCTTCATTGTGACTCCTTACGTCAACGGTTGACCGGACGGGGTTTACTTCCGGTCACCAATGGCTCCCTCCAGGAGGCCACCCAGAAAACTTATCGCACCAAAATGGGACAGCGGTGCTCGTTTGTGTCCTGGCACCTCGAAAGTGCTGTTTGTGCCGTAATTGCTGCATCCGATCGTTTACTGGTACCACAGGCCCCACAGCCGCCACAGCCACGACAATATCCAGCGGTCCTAGGTCGGTTGGCTTTGTGTCGCTTCCAAACCTTACGTCAGCTTGTGCAGCCGCCGACGCAGAGCAGCGACCCCCGACCTCTAGGCTACTTTTCCGCAATCTCCGAGGCCTCTGGTGCAGCTTCCTCTTCCACTGATCAAGAATGTGGTGCTGGTTGGTGGGGGGCACGCTCACGCACTGTTGCTGAAGAAATGGGCGATGAAGCCGGTGGTTGGCGTGCGTGTAGGGGTCAACCCATCACCGACTGCGCCCTACACGGGAATGTTGCCTGGTCATATTGCCGGGCACTACGACCGCGATGAGCTCGATATCGATTTGGTGCGACTCGGCCAGTTTGCCGATGCGCGGCTGGTGCTGGGCGCAGTCACCGGTCTTGATCGGCAGTCGAAGACGGTCATCGTGCCAGGACGGCCACCGATCCCGTATGACGTCTGTTCGATCAATGTCGATATCACCTCGATGATGCCTGGGCTTCCTGGGTTCGCCGAACACGCAGTCGCTGCGAAGCCGCTCGATGGGTTTGCCGCTCGTTGGGCAGAGTTCGTTGACCAGGCGAGTGGAGGCCCACTATCGGTCGTTGTGATCGGTGGTGGAGTTGGTGGTTGTGAACTTGCCCTTGCCATGCAGCATCGACTGAGAACCATCGGGGCTACGCCCAACATGGCCATCGTCGACGCGAACGAGATCCTTGCCGAGCTCGGTGAACGGTCACGAACTTAGTTCAGGCGACGTCTCGCGGATGCCTCGATCGCTGTGCACGAAGGTAGGAGCGTGCAGCGGGTCACCGATCACTCAGTTGAACTGGCTGACGGGGACGTTTTGAACGCTGATCTGGTTGTGGGGGCAGCTGGAGCGCGGCCCTACCCATGGGTGGCAAACCTTGGCCTCGAAACCCACGAAGGTTTCATCACGATCGACAACACGTTGCGCTCGTTATCGGATCCGAACATTTTCGCGGTCGGCGACTGCGCTCACATGGGGTTCGCGCCTCGGCCGAAGGCGGGTGTGTTTGCGGTGCGCCAGGCCCCTGTGCTCTTCGACAACATCTCGGCGGTTCTCACCGGCCGCAAACTCGAGCGTTATGACCCCCAGGACGATTACCTGAAGCTGATCTCGCTTGGCTCGAAGACCGCAGCGGCAGACAAGTTCAAACGGTTTGTAACGGGAAAGGGTTTGTGGCGGCTGAAGGACACCATCGACCGCCGGTTTATGGACAAGTTCGATGACCTGCCAGAGATGACCGTGCCGCCGGCTCCAGCGAATTCTGTGGCCGGCATGCAAGCAGCCATCGACGAGGAGCCCCCGTTGTGCGGCGGTTGTGGTGCCAAGGTTGGCGCCGACATTCTTTCGGGCCCTCTGTCGCGGTTGCCTGCGTCGGAGCGGACTGACATTATTCGACTACCAGGCGACGACGCTGCGTTGCTTGACTTTGGAAGCAGCCGCCAGGTGATTACGACTGACTCGCTTCGATCATTCACCCAAGACCCATATCGGATGTCGAAGATTGCAGCGCTCCACGCAATGGGAGATATCTGGGCGATGGGTGCGTTGCCCCAGGCAGTTCTGGTCACGGTCACGCTTCCGCCGCTCGCTCGACCGTTGCAGGCGGAGTGGCTTGGTGAAATCATGGCGGGAGCGGCAGAGGTGTTGCTGCCCACCGGGGCAGAGATCGTTGGCGGCCACACGAGCATGGGTGCTGAGTTATCGCTCGGCTTTTCGATCACCGGACTGCTCGACGCTCCACCGATCACATTGGCAGGGGCACAACCAGGCCAGAAGCTGATCGTGACCCGTCCTCTCGGCTCAGGTCTGTTGTTCCCTGGCGAGATGCAACACACGGCCAGAGGACGCGACATCGCAGCGCTGCTCGACACGCTCGAAACGCCACAGGGGCGAGCGGCCGGGATTCTGTCGGTGGCTGGCGCGACCGCCATGACCGACGTGACCGGCTTCGGACTTGCCGGTCATCTCTTCGGCATGCTCCGTGAGTCTGGAGCAGGCGCCGAGCTAACTCTCGGTGCCATACCAATCTTCGACGGAGTGCTCGAGCTGCTGACTGCCGGGTTGCGCTCACATCTCCATGCAGCGAATCAGGCTGGTGTCCCAATCGTCAGCAGCGGCGACGATCCCCGTATGCCGATCTTGTTTGATCCACAGACCGCGGGTGGATTCCTTGCAGCAGTGCCGTCAGACGCAGCTGATGCGACAGCGACAAAGCTCATCGACGCAGGGTTTGTCAGTGCCGTCATCGGAACGATCACTGCCGATGAGCCTCGAATCACCGTTCACTGAAGATCGCTCTTTTCAGAATAATGAGTCCTGGATGGCGATTTCATCGCTTCCGTAGTCGCCGAGGTCCAACCAGATGCCGTACAGCGGCGCCGGGTCGATCAGGAATACGTCATTGCCGCCGGGGCGTCGAGCCAGGATGTGTCGGCCGATTGCTGTGATGCACTCAAGATCGTGGCGGCCGTGCGTGATGCGTAATGGGTACTCGATCGCCTGTGCAACAGCGGGATGTTCGGCCATTGGGTGACGCCAGTTCGTATCCAAGGGAGTGGCTTGGAGTTCGCCGGCTTCGAGGACGATTGCACGAACCTGGGCGGCGAAGTCGCTGAGCTCAGTCTGTAAGACGGTGTCAGGAACCGGCTTGATTAGACCTCGGCGCTTTCGGACTGCAGAGACAGCCTGCGGGATCCCGAGACGTTCGGTCACGGCATCTTCGATATGGCGCACCGCACGACCATTGGGGGTCTCGGCGACGAAACGTGCCTGCCATGCGCCTTGTTCTTCGAGACGGCGCTCGGAGCGGCTCAGCGTGGAGGTCCCAACCTTGATCGAGCCATCTCTGAACGCCGCGAGGTACAGCCGATTCGGCTGATCAAGGTGTTGGTTGATGATCGGATCGAGTTCTGCGGAACCGCGAGTGTGAGCGTGGTGCAAGTTGGCGGCGAAGGTTGCTTCGACGATTGCGCACTGACGGCAACGGCGCGAATCCGGTTGGGGTCGGCGTCGGCAGTCGTGGTAGTCGGCCTGTTGTTTCCTGAACGGAGTGTGGCCGATGCAGGTTTGTTCAGGGTCATCGCCCAGCTGGTAACTCAAACGATGACCCTGCACCGGCACGAGTTCGGAATGTGTGTCGACGGGTCGCCGCACCCGGAGGTGGGGAACGTGACCAGCCCAGACCATGCCCAGTAGCAGTTGCTGATCGTCGTGGCGACCCTGGAGTGATTGACCCATCGGCTGCCAGCATGGTGTGCGCGGCATCGTCGACACAACCACAACCAGAAAATCACCTGTGGTTGCCCTGGATCCGGCGTATGCCGGGAGGGAGGTGGCGGTGGCTTTTGAGCCGCCGACCGGAAAAAGAGTGGAGCTGGGGGGAATCGAACCCCCGTCCGTCAAGGGGTCACCGGCTGCGATACGACCATTCCCGGTTTGAAGCGTTATGGCTACTTCAGGGCTGAGTCCCCTGACACCGAAGTGTCTGCCACCGGTCTTTCCCTGGGGTCAGCGTTCTTTCTCGCCGTCAGCGGTCTTTCCCAGCTGTCCTTCCCTGCTTCTGTTGCCAGGCTGCAGCGAACAGGCCCCGCCATCCCCTTAGGGGACGCGATGTGTGTTGTTCATCTGTCTAGAAACTAGGCAGCGAGAGCAACACGGGCAGTTTGGTTGCCATGTTTTTGTTTGCCCCGTTTAAAGAGTCTGGGCCACTCTGGTCGCACAGGTCGGCTTCCGTCCTCGGCGTCGAAACCCTTCAGCCCCGTGGATTGGAATGCGTCTGTGACTAACAGATTCACATTTCAAAGAACACCCGCAGCGTATCGAAGCTGCTGCTCGTTCGCGGCCAAGTTTCTCCGATGGGCCCGATT
>DNHM01000381.1 GCA_003485885.1 Acidimicrobiaceae bacterium | reverse complement strand
CATACCCAAGCTGCATCCAGGGTCTGACAACGAGATTGCTCTCGCGTAGTCGCCATCGTCGATGGCTGACAGGAATCGGTTCGACGCGTCGACGGGTGCTTTGATTGCGGTCACGAAAAACACGGTGCATGAACCAATGGCAAGGACAAGCACCCCAAAGATCACCCCAAGGGTGATCCACAGACTGCGGCGTGACTTCTTGACCGGTGCGGCTGGTTGTCCCCAACCTGGTGGTGGCGGTGGTTGCCCAGGCCCGCCGTACTGGTTCGGCGGCGCTACGGCATGAGGTGGCGCGCCCGGCACCGGCGGTTGGTATGGCGAAGCCACTGGTTGGGGAGGCGGCTGGTACCCGGGCGACGGAGGTGGACCGGGTTGCGCGGGTGGCGGTGCCTGCCATTGTGGCGGGCCAGGTTGAGCTGGTGGTGGCTGATACGGGGGTGAGGCGGGTAGCCCGGGTTGCGGCGGAAGTGGCGGTGGCTCAAACGCAGGCGGAACCGGCGGCGGGGAAGCTGCGTCTGGTTCTTCGTTGTCGGGCCAGCCTGGCGGCTGCGAGGGGGTATCGGCCATATTCGACAGTACCCGAGTGGTTGCCCCGCCGGGTTACCTGCCGTCTGGCAGGGTTGGTTCACCGGCAAATGCCTGAGCGATGCTCAACCATTCTGTGGCCAGTGGACCTTCGGTTACGAGCGCCGTGCTCGATGGTTGGCGACGCTGGGTCGCGACCAGGGCGAACTCCTCGGCGGACCCGGTAATGCGATCGGCTGCGTCCTCGGGGCCCCATGTCCAGACCTCGCCCGACGGTGCCGTCAACTCAACGCGCACATCACCACCAGGGAACTCTTGGCCGCGGACCATGTAGCTCCAGCCCCGGGTCGTGACACCGATGTGACACACGTGTTTCAGCCGATCGGTGGCCGGCCATGGCATGTCGACGGTGTCGGCAATGTCTTGGCCATGCGACCAGGTCTCCATCAGTCGAGCGGTAGCGAAGCTGAGCGTGCTCATGTCGGGACCGAACCACGGGATGCGCTCCTTCGGCCCCCGGCTGCGAAAGGCAGCCAGCATCTTGGCTCGTTCGTCTCGCCACAACGCAAGAATCTCGGCTCCGGTTCGACCGTTGGTGCTAGCGAAGAACTCGAGCCCGCCACCGCTCATCATCTTGGCCTTCGCCTCGACGAAAGCCTCGGGATCATCGACTGCTAGGCGCGCGGCAACGTCTGCCTGGATCAAGTGAACGATCGTGTCTTTCACGTCCCACCCCTCGGCGGGCGTAGTGGTCGTCCACATCTCCTCGGAGATGTTGGCGACTACCGCGTCGAGCGCAGCATGTTCGGCGTGCAGGTCATCGCAGATTGCATCCATGGGTCGATCGTAGAAGACGACACCCCAAACAAAGAAGGCGGCGGCACGGACGAGACAAATCGGAGGTGTACACAGGGCAGGTATACGTCCTTCCCTCGCGCTCAGGTTGAGACTGTGGAGATAACGTCGACGACATGTGTCGACGTATCACGTGTGGAACCTGTGACAAGCCCTCCTTCTCTGGGTGCGGCGCTCACGTCGACCACGTGTTAGGCGACGTCGCCGTTAAGGACCGGTGCGCCTGCAGCACCGGAGACAAGACAACAAAACGCAGCGGCGGATTGCTCTCGCGACTGTTTGGCCGCTGATGGCTATCGAGCGCATGTTCCTTTCGGTCGCTTTGCCGCCCGAGATCGTCGACATTGTCTCGGATCTGCCGACTCGGGCGCTTCGAGGAGTCCGATTTACGCGCCGGAAGCAATGGCACATCACCATGCGATTTTTGGGTGACTGCCAACGACACGAAGCACTCGCCGCACTCGAAGCGTTGCAAGCTCCGGCTGGTCAGGTCACGCTCGGACCCGAGGTGACGCTTCTTGGCACTCGTGTCGTAATCGTTCCCGCGGCAGGGCTCGATGCGACAGCCGCCGCGGTCGACGATGCCTTTGCCGGTATCGGCGAGGAAACCGATCGCGAGTTCGTCGGCCACCTCACGCTGGCACGACTCAAGGGTCGCCCGCTTCGGGACCCATCGATGGTGTCGGTGCTAGGAGCGCCTATCTCAGCCACGTGGCAGGCCGAAACGATTGATCTGTGGAAAAGCGAAGTGACCGAAGACGGCGCAGAACACACCCTGGTAGCCACCCAACACCTGGCGTAGTCCAACTCCCCATAACGAACCGGTGCCAGGCACCTGTGCGTTATCCATGGTTAGCGAGTTCTAGGCGTTGCAGGGAAGTAGCGGGCCGCCATGGAAAGCGACCATGTCGCTGATGGCGGCAGCGATCGACATCTCGGCGTTGGCTTCGGGGCCTTCGAGTTCGGCCATGCAGCGATGCAGATTGCCGACAAGCCGTTCGCCGTCGGTTAACGATGCGAACTCACCCAGGTCAACATCGTTGGCTGCTTCGAGAGGTGTCTTGCCCGCAGCGCGAGCAGCGCCAGCGACATCCAGGATCATGCTGAGATAACGCTCGATGTCGTCGAACACCTGGGGTCCCGTCACCTTGCCGTGTCCGGGCACGATGGTGTCGGCGCCGAAGCCGCGCAGGACCTCGAGCGAGTCGATACTTCCTTGTACCGAACCCATGAGCACGAACGGTGTGCCGCCATGAAAGACCAGGTCGCCGGTGTACAGCACACCCTCGGCTGGTAGCCAGGCCACAATATCGTTGGTGGTGTGTGCAACACCAACCATGGTGTGCAACTCGACGACCGTGTCACCCGCCCACAGATCCATACGGGTGTCGAAGGTGATCGTGGGTGCCCGCAATTCCAGGTTGCCCCAGTCGGGTTGTACGAAGGCGGTGGGGTAATGATCGATGCCTGTTGACTCGACATTTTCTTTGCATAGATGGTGGCCGATGATTGGCGCGGGTGCGGTCAGATAGTTGCCATGGGTGTGGTCGCCATGATGGTGGGTGTTGACGACCGCCTGAATGGGAGCGTCGGTCACGGTTGCCACCGCATCGAGGAACGCCCGGGTGCGGGCCTCGGTCGACGACGTGTCGATCAGAATCACACCGTCGGGCCCGACAACGAAGCCGGTGTTGTTGATGAACCAGGTGCCGTCGTCTTGCACATAGGCATAGGCATTGTCGGCGACCTGCACGACTTCGGCCTGAATGGTGGG
>DNHM01000297.1 GCA_003485885.1 Acidimicrobiaceae bacterium | reverse complement strand
CAAGGCATGGATCACCAACGGTGGTATTGCTGACATTCATGTTGTCGTCGCTGTGGTCGCCCCCGAACTCAAGACCAAGGGCCATGCAAGCTTCATCGTGCCACCCGGTACCAAGGGCTTGAGCATGGGTCAGAAGTACAAGAAACACGGTATTCGCGCCAGCCATACCGCCGAGGTTGTGCTGGACGATGTCCGGGTACCCGGCCGGTGCCTGCTCGGCGGCAAGGAAAAGCTCGACGAACGTCTCGCCCGTGTCCGCCGTGGCGAAAGAGGCAACTCGCAGGCAGCCATGCAGACGTTCGAGGCGACCCGCCCAACCGTAGGCGCCCAGGCAATCGGCGTGGCACGCGCTGCCTACGAATACTCACTCGACTACGCCAAAGAGCGCGAAGCCTTTGGTCGCAAGATCATCATGAACCAGTCGATTGCGTTCATGCTGGCCGATATGGCCACCGAGATCGAGGCCACCCGTTTGCTGATCTGGCGTGCCGCGTGGCTCGGCAAACAGAAGGCGTTCGTCAACGCCGAAGGTTCGATGGCCAAGCTCAAGGCTGGCCGTGTTGCCACCCACGTGACCGAACGAGCCATCCAGATTCTGGGTGGCTACGGCTATACCCGCGAGTACCCAGTCGAGCGCTGGCACCGCGATGCCAAGATCCACGACATCTTCGAAGGCACCGAGCAGATCCAGCAGCTCGTGATCTCGCGGGCGATCTCAGGGCTACGGATCGAGTAAGTCAGGGATGGCGTGTGACGGTACCGATGGCGGCCCACATGGTGACAGCCAGGGTGAGGCTCCCGTCGCTCGACTGTCGACGAAGCTCGTCGAGGTACGTCTCGGCGTCGTGCTGGGTGCGGCCTCGCTCGATTTGCAGCTCGAGGTATTGGTCGAAGGGGAACATGCCGTCTGAGTCACCGCGGGTGATGGCTGGTTCGGTCCATGCGCGGAGTTCTTGCACTGCTGGCCAGCGGGCGGTGGCGTCCATTGCGGCCAGGAGCCGATGATTGCGGTGTGCCTGGTCGACGTCAGCGAAGAACGCCGTTTCGACGCTGTCGCCAGTCCCGGTTGTCGGCTGCGGCTGTTCCGCGGGCCTGGTCATCACTGGAGGGTGGCGAGCATCTGGTCGAGTGCCGCTTGGTCGGGCATGGGTGGGGCGGGGGTGGTGGGCATGGCTCGGAGCATCGTGAAGGCTTGGTCGAGGTGGGTCGAGGGGATGGTTGGGGTGTGGGCGCCGGCGATGGTGGTGACACCGAGTTGTTCGATGGTGCGGGCTGACTCGGCGAAGGCGTCGTGATCGAGCATGGAGACCCACGGGCTGTTCCATGTCTGGAACATGGTGAATCCTTCGATCCAGAACTCGGGGTCGATGTCGGCCACGGTTGGTGCGCCGGCAAGGACCGGGGTGGCGTAGCAGTCCGAGGCCCAGTACACGCCGGTGGTGGGGTCGAACAGGCCGCGGGTTGTGGGCGAGTCGTAGAGGGGCGGGCGGATAGCGTGCAGGGTGCGGTCGCCGACGTCGAGTGTGTCTCCGTCGCCGATCCAACGCCACCTTGTGGGGGCGACGTCGAGTCGTTCGGCTTTGAGGCGTTCGCACAGGAACCAGTTGGCGACCAGGGTGGCGTTGGGGCAGGCGTCCATGACCTCGTGGAGGTTGCCGTGGTGGTCGCTGTCGTCGTGGGAGATGAACACCCAGCGGACATCTTGGGGATCGACGATGCCGAACAGATCGTCGAGGTACTGGTCTCGGTGGATGGGGGCTCAGGTGTCGACCACGATCGGTTCAGCGCCGGTGATGACCATCGAGTTGAGATGAACCACGAGGGGCGCTTTGCCTTCGCCGAGGGTGGCCTGGATGACCCAGGTGTCATCGGCGATGCGCAGGGGTTCGTGACGGGAGAGGGCGGGCTGTGCTTGGTTCATGGCTGCTGGGTTCTCCTTATGCAAGATGGGTTTGGGCAGGCGAGAAGTAGAGGCGGATGTCAAAAAGACGCATCGGCTGCGGCGAAGATGTCTGTCTCGACCGGACCTCCGTCCCAGTCGGGATGGACCCGCTGCAGACGTTCGGCGGTAAGGAACTCTTGGCGCAGTCCGGCCGGCATGACCTCATAGGGAGAGGTCTGAGAGCGGTGCACGGCGATTGCTTGCTCCCGCAGCTCCAAGAATTCGGTAGTGTCGATGACGGTGGTGATCTTGTCTTCGGGAGTGCCGAGGTCTCCCAGACCGAGGTGCTCGCTATCAGGCTGTTCACGAACGAGCGCCTCCACCCACTTCCGCATGAGCTGCTGAGGCAGGCAGTGCAAGTAGACCCCTGATGGGCGCCACGAGCTGACCTCCACAGCGCGGAGGGTGGCATCGCGGATGTGCGCGTGATCGCGGTGACCGTCGCTGGCATCGAGCGTCACCACCACCGATGGACAGACGTCGTCGATCAACGAGGCGATCACCGCAGCCACCTCGACGACTGGCGCAGCGCACAGGCTTCCGGGAATCGGTTCGCCATCCATGCCCGAATCGACCCAATCGAACAACTCGACGCGTCCGACCCCAACCAGTTTGGCGGCTTCGCGCAACTCGGATTCTCGAACTTCAGCCATGTCGGCGTCATCGAGGCCGCGACCAGGTGTCGGCGAGCCTGCCTCTCCCCTCGTTGCGCACGCAACAACAGTCGGCACCCCTGACGCAGTTGCATGCGCCAACAGAGATCCACACCCGAATGTCTCTTCATCGGGATGGGCAACCACCACCAGCAAACGATCCGTTGTCTCACTCATGAACACGCCCCATCAATTGACGTTTTTACTGCCATTGGCAGTATTATCCTCTTCTGTATTAGACACTGCCATTGGCAGCATGTCAAGCTCCTTGCATGGCGAAACCCCTCACCACCACCTCCAACGCACTCCTCGGCTTGCTCAGCATCCAGCCCTGGAGCACCTACGAGCTCGCCAAACAGGTCGACCGCAGCCTCGGCTGGTTCTGGCCCCGCACCGAACGCAAGATCTACGACGAAGCCAAGAAACTCGTCGAAAGCGGCCACGCAACCGCGAAGCTCCAGGCCACGGGATCCAGGCCGCGAACCGTCTACAAGATCACCGCCAAGGGACGCCGGACGCTCCAGGCCTGGCTCGATGAAAGCTCAGCGCCGCCCAAGCTCGAGGCCGAAGCCCTCGTGCGGGTCTTCTTCGCCAACGCCGGCACCCTCGACCAGCTTCGAACCACCCTCGACGACCTTGCCGCCCAGTCCCGAGCGAACATGGACGAACTCCGAGTGCTCATCGCCACAGCCGACGACGCCGACTACCCCTTCGCCGAACGCCGCCACATCAACGCCATCGCCATCAGATTCCAGCTCGACTACAACCAGATGATCTCCGACTGGGCCGAGTGGGCGACCGCGCAAACCGACAGCTGGAACGACATCACCGACCCCAACTCTTGGGACTGGCACAGCGCGCTCACATAACCGAGACGCCGAGAGTCGCCCGGAGATTGGCGTTCGAGTACACCTACGACCTGGTGTTGGGCAAGCTGATCGACTCGGTCAACGACCGCACGACTGAGTCCGAGACACAGGGGCGGCAGGTCACCCGAGAACCGGCGAACTAAGTCGCACCAGGCCAGCTCGAACCCGCTCAATAATCACGACCGGTCGTGGTCGCTCGAGCGGGCCGTCGTAGCCGTCCATGGCCGTGCGGCTCAATAGGTCTTTGGCGAGCGGTTCCGGCGTAGGACGAGCGGCGAGCCCAACCGTTCGTGACCCAACCTGGCAGACGAGGCCGAATATGTCGAGTCAGGGCGCGTCAGCGAACACATCAAGTCGGTGACCGGCGTAGACGTTCTGCTGGCCTCATCGATGGCCGGAACGATCGGGCAGATTGGCTTCATCGCTGGGGTGGACACGGCGGCTGAAGTCGATGACGTCAACGCGGCGTTGGCCGCTGATGCGACGTATCTCGGGA
>DNHM01000286.1:374-8653 GCA_003485885.1 Acidimicrobiaceae bacterium | reverse complement strand
CATCATTCTGTCCAAACGATGGACGGCGCCCGCAGCGGTGCAAGCAGGATTCGTAGAGTCCGCGGTACCGCTCGAGGACCTGCGTAAGGCAGCGATGACCCGGGCCATCGAGTTGGCTCCGCTGGCAGCACATCGCAAGAACTTCGGCTGGCAGAAGGAAGCTATCTATGGCGAGAACGCTGCGCTCAACACACCACACGGCGCCGCCCACATGCTCAAGAACATGTCCGACTTCGTGTCGGCTCACTAGGAACCGAAGGTCAGCCATACATTGCGCCAGTTGCCTACTCGGAGGGTCTGACCTCATCTTTGAGTTCACTTTGGCCAGTTACGAAGTAGGTGTGTTGGACGGTTGGCTGCCATGTGTCAGGCGATGGCAACATAAACGGCGTCTCGTAGCGCGAGTTCGCCAGGCTCTGTTGGCAGCGAGTAACCACGGCGACGTCACCACCGATCCGTTCAATCACTTTGGAAGCCACATGGCCATAGCGTCGGATGAGCCCACGTCTGTGCCAGGCTTCGGTCATGGCATGGTTCAAGCGCAACAAGGTCGATGATCGAGTACCGCAGTGGGCGTGGGACCCGAAAGCGGCCAACGTGTCCGGCGATCAAGCGTGGGCGCTACTGACCAATGCGATCTACTTCCAGGCAGTTGCGCCTCGACTCGACACACTGGGTGGTGGCCTCGAAGCTCTTGACTGGGTAGATGGGCTCGCGGTCTGGTGGGACGTGCGAGACGAGCGCGAATTCGATGAACTGGTCGACTGGATGCAGCACGAGGGCTATCGAGCGAAATGGTCAGCCGACGGAGTAGACGGCGGCGACGAGAAGTTCGCCTGGGATTACTGCCGACTTATCACCGTGGCCGGAGGCGCAGCGTTAGCCCAGGTAATCAGCTCTGACCGCGCCTGGTCGCTGGTGATGGATGCCGCCGCCGCGCTCGGCGATCGATTTGATTCGTGGGAGTCGATCGCCAACAACTATCTGTCTGGCCGGATCTTGTGGCTCACCGATAAGGGCCAGTGGACGCCCACGCCCGATCCCAGCCAGCAGCAATTCCAGCAGGTCGCCGATGAACTACTGGCCGACCCAACAAGTCCGTGGAATCGGGTCAGCTGGGATCGGTCAGCAGGCGTCATAGTTGACGGTGAACGATTGGCGTAACTACCTGCCGAACCGCACCACGTCACCGAGGTTCGCTGCACCCATACGGGGGGACCACATCCAACCGATGCGCCGTTGGTCGTGACGGTCCTTCCCAATGCTTGCTGCGCCAACCACGAGGCGGCACTAACGTCGGGTTATGAAGCAATGGCGTTCCTCAGCAGGCACAACGTTCGACACGTTCAAGGAAGCGGCCACTGGTTCGCAAGGCATGGTGGTGACGAACCACCCGCTCGGGTCCAGCGCCGGGCTGGAGATGCTGGCCATGGGAGGCAATGCCGTCGACGCAGCGATTGCTGCGATTTTCGCACTAAGCGTGGTCGAACCCATGATGGTCGGCCCCCTGGGCGGCGGTTATATCAATCTTGGCTTGGCCGACGGCACCGGGCTGTGTATCGATAACTACACGCTGGCCCCGAGCGCAGCGACCCCGGACATGTACACACCAGTTTCGGACACCTGGCCGGACTACCTGACGAGCGTGGGTCGAGTCAGCCAGGTCGGCCATCTTGCGTCGGGGGTGCCCGGAAACCTGAAGGCGTGGGACGAAGTCCACGCAGCACACGGCCGTCTCGAATGGGAAGCAATCGTGCAACCCGCCATTCGTTATGCAGCGAGTGGCTTCCGTTGCTCGGAGTACTTGAGTCGACTCGCCTTGGACCACGCCGAGGACATCGCTCGTTTCGATGCGACGGCGAAGATCTTTCAGCCAGGTGGTGTCTCGGTCAAACCTGGCGATCTGATCGTGCGTCCTGAGTTTGCTGACTCGTTGCGGCTCATTGCGCAGGAACGTTCGGGGGCGTTGTACAACGGCGCACTTGGACAGGCGCTTGCCGACGATATGGCGGCCAACGGCGGCCTGATTACCACTGCTGATCTGGCGGCGTATGAAACGATTCACAACGACCCAGTACGTGGCACCTATCGCGGTTATGAGATTGCGGGGCCGCCGCCGGGAAACAGTGGCATCACGCTGATCATCGAGATGTTGAACATCCTCGAGGGGTTCGACGTAGCAGCTATGGGTTTCGGCACTGTTGAGAGTGCACATCTGTTGATCGAGATACTAAAGATTGGCTTCGCCGACCGTTTCGCGTACCTGGGTGATCCGGCAACGGTCGACATTCCACTCGAATGGCTGACGTCGAAGGCGTACGGCTCGAGTCGCCGTAACGACGTGGATCCTGACCATGCGACCACTGCGCTTGCAGGCCGTCCCGGCGCAGAGTCTTCGTACACCACCCACGTCACGGCAGCCGATGGCGACGGCAACATGGTGTCGATGACCCAGACAATTAATGAGCTATTTGGTTCCAAGGTCACGGTGCCGGGAACCGGCATGTTGCTCAACAACACCCAGGCCATGTTTGACCCACACCCAGGTCAGCCGAATTCTGTTGCGGCAAACAAACGAGTCGTGAGCAGCATGGCGCCAGCGATACTGAGCCGCGACGGTCGACCGTGGCTCGGCATCGGCACTCCGGGCGGGGTGCGGATCTTCCCGTCGGTGTTCCAATCGATCGTGAACCTGATCGACCATGGCATGACATTGCAAGAAGCCGTCGAGGCACCCCGGTTATGGACACAGGGGCAAACGGTTGAACTCGAAGCCGGCTTCGGCGCTGACATCCAGACTGGTTTGGCCGCTCGTGGCCACGACATCACCGTGGTCCCGAACGTCGCTGGAGGGATGAATGGGGTGATCGTGGATCCGGCAACAGCCATGTTGACCGGTGCAGCCTGTTGGCGTGCCGATGGAAGCCCAGCAGCACTCGCTGGTGGATACGCGAATGCCGAGGCACGGTTCAACCCATTGGTCTGACGAATTGACCAACGGTCTGGGCCATACTGAGACCATGAAGGTTCGCGTGAAACTGTCCGGTGCGCCGTTGGCGTACACCCTGGCGTTGGTCGAAGGCACCAACGAGCCGTATAAGGCGTTCGGCAAAGAGGTCTGGTCTGAAGAACGAGGCATCTCCCTTGCTCTGCGAGAGATGTTGTTTATGCGAACGTCGATTATCAATCAATGCCCCACGTGACTGAGCGGTCATGTCGTCTCGGGTAGACGACGCGGTGTAACCGACGAGCAGATCGAAGCGCTCGAGGACCCTTCCACATGGAGCGGGGTGTTCGATGCACCAACTTCCTCAGCGCTTGAGCTTGCCGACGAGATGGCGGGCAAGGATTCCCATGAGCTCGATCCCTTGCTGATTGCTGACCTGCGGTTGCACTTCAGCGAACAAGAGTTGGGGGAGATCATCTTGCTGTGTGGGCAGGCAAACCTAAACAATCGTGCAGGTAATGCCGCCAAACAACTACTCGGCGAGCAGTGAGCTTGCGCATTCTCGTAACGAACGACGACGGCATCGAGTCGTCAGGTCTGCACGTGTTAGCGCAGAAGCTGACCGAAGTCGGCACTGTCCTTGTCTTCGCTCCGTCAGGTGAATACTCAGGCGCCAGTGCTGCGGTTGGACACCTGGGTGCTGGTGTGCCCGACGTCCATCAGGTCACACGTTCAGAGATGCCCGATGCCGACGCTGTGTATCACTTCGATGCGCCACCGGCTCTGGCTGCGCTCCTGGCCTGTCAAGGGCTGCTGGGTCCTGCACCTGATTTGGTGGTGTCTGGCATCAACCCCGGGTGGAACGTGGGCTACGCAGTTCACTTCTCGGGGACGATCGGCGCGTGTGTCACGGCAAACATTTTTGGGATTCCGGCAATAGCCGTGAGCCAACACAATGTGGGACCGGATCAGCACTGGGCGACCGCTGCCCAGGCAGCCGTAGATCAGATCGGCCGTGTCATGGTCAGCGGCGAGCTTGTCAATGTGAATGTGCCAAATATGCCACTCGACAAGATCGTAGGCACCGTGGACACCACGCTGAGTAAGCGTATTCCCTACAGCATGCATTCACCGGAACTCCATACGATCGAGCCTGGACGGTCGAGCGTCTCCTTCGAGACGTTTGGACCGTACGAAGGGCCTGCTGGCTCTGACACCCATGCGGTCGAAGCCGGCCTCGTATCGGTCACAGCACTCGCGTCGACTGCAGCCGCACGCTGAACGCATCAGGCGTCGGTGCCAGGCTCTTCCGCCGGTGAACTGACCTAGCTCGCGGGTGTTTCGGTGATTCGTCCACCACGAAAGGCGAAGTCGCTTACCGGTTTGCGGTCGCTTGCGACTTCCTTTACTTGCAGACTCTCGGGCAACGCAGAGATGACGCCACGGTGTCCGAGCACAAACCCGCACAGGATCTCTGTGGTTTCGCGATCGGCGCCGGTGACCTCGTAGGCGGCGTCGATTTCGATACCGCCCAGCAGGTGCACCGACAGACCCAACATTGTGGCCTGCAGCGCCAGGCTCATCATTGCCGCGCCGGTGTCGAAGTCGCGGGTACGGCTCATGAACCCTTCGAGGTCAGTCTTGGCAAGGACCAGGCCCACCACTGGTGCAGCAGATGCCCAACCTCGGTTGAACTCCATAAACGTGTTCAAGATTGGCTCGCGCCCAGCACCATCGGTGTCATAAGCGAAGATCCACGGCTGATTGTTCATCCACGATGGAGACCACCGCGCCGCCTCGAATATCGCGTCTAGTTGTTCGTTGGTGACTGGTTCGTCGCTAAAGGAGCGTGGTGACCACCGATCGAGAAAGACACTGTTCATCAGCGGAGAGTCGGCAGTCCGGATACTCATGAGCGAGCCCCTACTTGCGGGTCACTTGAACGGGAAGCTTCGCGTAACCATTGACGAACGACGAGAAGACACGCTCGGGTTCACTTTGGACCTCGACCCGTTCGAAGCGCTGCAGGAGTTCTTCCCACAGAATCCGGAGCTGGAGCTCAGCTAACCGGCTACCCATGCAAAAGTGCACGCCGTAACCGAACGACAGGTGACGGTCGGCGTTCTCGCGTTCGATGTCAATGACGTTCGCGTTCTCGAACATGTCCTCGTCGCGGTTCGCTGACACGTACCACATCAGAATTTGGTCATTCTTTTTGATCTGTTTGCCGCCGAGTTCGGTGTCGAAGTTCGCGGTGCGGCGCATGTACGAGAGCGGCGTCTGCCATCGAATGATCTCGGGGACCATGGTGGGGATGAGCGTTGGATCGGCGGTGAGCTTGTCGTATTGATCACCGAACTTGTTCATGCCGTAGATGCTGCCGGACATCGTGTTACGGGTGGTGTCGTTGCCGCCCACGATAAGCAGAAGCAGGTTGCCGAGGTGAGCCGCTGTAGGCATGTCCTTGGTTGCGTCGCCGTGTACGAGCATGGACACAAGATCGTCGCCAGGGTTCTTGCGGCGTTCTTCCCACAAGCCTTCGAAGTAGCGGATGCACCCGATCATCTCTGCGTGCTTTTCCTCGAGGGACTCCACGATGCCCCCGGGCTGTGGGATCGCAAAGACTACGTCGGACCAGCGCGTCAACAAGCTGCGATCTTCGAACGGGAAGTCAAACAGCGTGGCCAACATCATGGTGGTCAACTCGACGGAGACAGTGTCGACCCAGTCGAAGGTCTCACCTTCGGGCAGCGAGTCCAGTACGGAGATTGTGCGCTCGCGGATCAACGGTTCGACGTTGCGTAGGTTCTTGGGTGCAGCGACAGATCGCACAGTGTTTCGTTGTTCGGTCTGCTTTGGTGGATCCATAGAGATGAACGACGTGAGCTGGGGACCGCCATCTGGACGATCGATCACCTTTGGGCCGAGCGTGATCCCGGGTGCTGACGAGAAGGTCTTCCAGTCACCGTCGACTGCGCGTACATCGTCGTACTTGGTAACAGACCAGTAACGGCCAGCCGTTTCGAGTTCGTTGAAATGGACAGGGTCCTCGGCACGCAAACGTGCGAAATGATCTTGCCAACGATGCTCACGAAAGAGGTGGGCATTGAGCGGATTGATCTCGTCGATCGAGAGATCGGCGGCTGCAGCTACATTCGCGCCAAGTTCCGCCATCTCTTGCTCGGGCCCACGGATCGTGAAGGCCTCTTCGGTTGCGGATTCGATCGTCGCGTCGCTCATCGATAATGCTCCTTATTGACTCTGGCTAAGGGTACCTGTCACTTCCTGGGAGTCGGGTAACTACCAGCGAGATGGTAGGCGACCGCACGTATGTGTTCTCGCTGAGACCTGCTCGCTGTAAAGCCACCGTGACATACGCTAGCACTGACACTCGCTAGTGCGAGCGGGCCGATGCAGGCTTCAGCCCTCACATGGAAGGAACGAAGCACGTTCCCCCAAACGGTGGACTCGCGCTGTTTGTCCTGGTGGTCTATTTCGTCGTCAGTTTCGTACCTGTGGCGCAGGCCCATACGGACTTCGAATCTTCGGACCCCGCCGCTGGCGCCGTTGTGGAGTCGGCTGTTTACGAGATCAAACTGAGGTTCATCGCCTCACCGCCTCATCGCTGGTTGCGGGCGAAGGATTCCTCGTACTCCCACCAGCGGGCGACATCATTGCACCAGAGGTGCGGGTAGGCGCTGGTCAGCACGAATTTACGCTGCGGTTGGATCCCCCGCGTGCGGGCGGCGAGGTCAGGGTTCAACGGTCGGTGCGGGCTGGCGACGCACACCCCATTGAGGAAACTTTTCGTTTCACAATCAGGTTGCGAGCGACTCCGGCTCCTAGAGCGACAACGGCGCCGACTCCAGATGAATCCTCCGACGGCCCCGACGTAACCAGCGAACCGCACGCCCGAACAAAACGGGGCGGTTGACCAGGAGCGGCTGTCTGAGAAGAGTGGGCGATCCGACGATGCCTCGGTCGAGGCTCATGTGGCGACACTGGATGAGCTCCTTGCTATTGATACCGGTAGTGACCTGGCGGGCCCAGTCGGTTTCACAGGACGGTTCCTGTCGCTCGGAGGCAGTCTGAGAGCGCTTGGTGTTCTCGGATTCGCCCTCTTCGTAGGCGGCCAGTCTTCGCTCGAGGCGTGGACGCTCAATCAGCTCGTGCGTGCCGCAGCAGGAATGACGATTAGCTGTACACGCATTGAACGAGACGATTCCCAAGACGGCTCGTGTCACCGGTCGCAACGTTGGCACTGCTTGCCGATTGCGCAGACGAGCCGGATCGTGTTGCTCGTCAAGCTGTCGTGGCCGAGTCGGGTGCGGTTGTGTTGCCGTTTGATCTCGATGCGACCACCCATATCTTCATCGCTACTGAGATTGGCGGCATCCAGGAAGTAGTCGCCGATAATCCAGGTGGCACAATGAACTTTCAACGGATCCGGCGTCAACTCGAGCACGAGGCTACCAAGTTCTCCGTCAGCGATTCGTCCGATCCAGAACTGATCTATGGCGGCGCCATGCCGGGCCTTGCGAGGTTGCAAACTGGGTACGAACAGATTGATGTGCAACTGATGACGATGCAACTCGCTGCAACACTGGTCTCTATGACACAAGACGCGGAACTTGTCGACACAGTTCATCGGCGGTTCAAAGCCCCGACGGCCGGTCAAAGTTCCCACGCCGAGATGGACCAATGACTTCGCGGTGGTGGACCACCGCCGAGGTGATCGTCGTGCTGGTCGCCGCGCGGTCTGTCGGTTATGTCGGTGTCGCTGATGAACTTCAATGCTCACAAAGTGCGCAAGATGTCAAAAGCAACCGCCTAACGGCACAGCTCGATGATTACTGGCCGATCTCGTCGGTCGATTCGCAGAGCTAGCTCGATCTCACGCTGCTTCAACGATGTGGATGACGCCGTTGTAGGCGAGTACTCGTGCTGCTTCTCCCAGGTAATCGCCGTTTTTTGGCCCAAGAGCGACAGTCAAAACACTGCGATATCGATTTCGTTGTCCTTACGTGGGACGCCTTAACTCAGCGTTAACAATCGGGCAACCAAACGGCTCGGAATGGCCCGTTATCCTTAAGCCGCAGCCGACTTGAGCTGCCTTTAGAAGGAGAGCAATATGCTATTTAAATTTGCCTGGACCCATTCGCCGCAAGCCAGGGACAACACCATCAAACAATTTATGGCGACTGGTGGCATGCCACCCGAGGGCGCCACGCTTGTGTCGCGCTATCACAATGTTGACGGAACTGGCGGCTTTGCGATTGTGGAATCCTCAGACGCGGGCGCCCTGGCAGACTATGCGCTTGACTGGAACGGA
>DNHM01000286.1:0-293 GCA_003485885.1 Acidimicrobiaceae bacterium | reverse complement strand
AAATTTTCTTGATGTGAACATGCGAGCGATCTAGCCGTCCTATTGCTTGACGCCTGCTCTGAGCTTGCGATCACGGCTTCGCTGCGTTTGCTGACCAAATGAAAGCTAGAGGTTCCCGCAGGTCAATGTTAGGTTTCGGTGCCTGCTTCTATCCTGATCCTGCGGCATTAGTCGGTAATCGGCTAATGCCGCGGCGGTTACGGAACGTCGACGCATGTCGACTGCTGTGACATTCGCGTTGATTGAAACATGATCCAAGCTATCGAGAATCGGGCCTCGGTTGTCGAGTTGTT
>DNHM01000464.1:14159-20896 GCA_003485885.1 Acidimicrobiaceae bacterium | reverse complement strand
GTATTCATATTGCTCGTGAACGTGACCAGGTAGCCATCGTCTTCGGCCGTAGAACCATTACGGGGTGCCATCACTGTCTCGCTCACGAACACGCCAGGATCAAACTCGATCAGCGTCTCGGTGCCCGCATCGACATCGCGTTTGATGAGAGCGTCGAATGCAAACAACCCGTGCGTGCATCGAGCTTCGTAGATGTAGCGGTGGTGGCGTCCGGCATGACGCCCATTCACCATCGGGAACTCGGCACAACGGTCGGTCAACGATTCTTCGGTCGTAGCTCCAGTGACCAGATTGAACCGCCACCGATGAGCGCGCGCTTCGAGCACGTTCATATCGAGCGTCTCGAAACCCTTATGCACACCAGTGGACCGGTCGACGCCACGGGCAGTCGGGTTGTGCTGGAAGTAGCCATCGAGCACGATTTCGTCGCCGTCTTCGTACGCGTTGGCCCAATGCAAGACGAAGGTCGGGTCGGCCTCGAACCACTGGATGTCGGCAGTGGTGCCGTGCCGAGGAATGATGGCGAAACGACTCGGAAGGTCACGCCAGAACTTGTTTGAGAACCAGCCGTCGGCCAAGGCCTGTTCGTCCCAACCGAGTGGCAGGTCATTCAGGATGGTGTAGTTCTCGGTGAAGGCAATGTCATGCGGAAGCCGAGGCCCAGGAAGCGGAATGTCCACATAGTTGGTCACGGTTCCAGAGCGATCGACCACGCCGTAGTGCATGTACGGCGCGTGCTGGTGGTAGTTGAAGAACAACAACTCGCCGGTGTGTTCGTCGACCTTGCAGTGCGCAGACACGCCTTCGGCCGGAAAGCGGCCATTCCAGTTGGCTTGGCCCTGCGATTCCATGGTTCGAGGATCGAACCCGTATAACTCGCCGCACTGGTAGAAGCTGGCGTAGGCACGTCCACCGTGCACCACCACATCGGTGCTGGCGTTGTCCTTCATCATGGTGCGAGCGCCCCAGCCATGGTCGGCAATCGCATTCGATGGATGTTCGGTGATCCCTGCCCACAAGCTCTGTTTCGCCTGCTGTTCGGCAAGAAAACCCTCGGTCTGGATGAACCGGTTCGAATAACGAGCGTGGCCGTTCTCGAACGAGATCGAATGCATCAAAGCGTCGCCGTCGAACGGGTGATACCGCTTGATTGGTTCGAACAAGGCCGTCTCGGTGTTGCGCAGATAGACACCATTCAGATCGGCAGGGATCTCGCCGATGACATCAGCGTCGCCGGGTTCGTAAAAGGCGTCGTATTCATTGACCTGGGGTCGCCACACGCCGGTGCGGTATGGATGGTCGTCGTTAGGCGGCAAGGCATGATCAACCGTTGCGAGATGTTCGACCTTCATGGTGTGTCCAGAGTTGCTCGATGGTGATGGTTGTCCGAGCGTAGCCAGGCCGTGGTGGTTGCCCCGAATGTGACATGGCCGATCGAGTCGAAGCGTTAACTCAACGACGTGATCTCGCGACGAAGGTTGGCTCGAGCAGCGACCTCGAACCGGGCCTGTCCAATGGTGGTGAAGAACAGCTGATCTCGTTGCAGGAAACCTTCGAGGATGGCCCTGCGTCCATTGCGAAAGTCGTCTTCTGCTACGTGGCTGTACTCGGCTCGTACGTTCACGGTGTACGCGTCGTACACGTCCGGGCGGGCGGCCAGGATTGCTAGGTCCGCGTCAAGGAAGGCTGCGGTCTCGCGAGGGCCGTTGAGTGGCAGTTCGTGCTTCGCTGTTGCCAGCACGATGGCAGCCACATCGTCGGCCTCGGGCCGGTCCACCGCCCGCAACACTTCTCGGGCGAGTTCTGCACTTTGGGCTTCGTTGTCGCTACGCGTGGGTTCATAGACCGCATCGTGGAAGAAGGCTGCGAGCTTGGCGATGGGGGTCGCCGCGTGCAGATCCTGCAGGTGTCCGAGCACCGCGGTGATGTGTTCCATCGTGTGGTAGTGCCGATGGGGTTCGGTGTGGCACGCCGCAAGATCGAACCCGATGTCGTTGGCCGGTTCAGCATCGAGTGCGAGTTCTGCTGCGAGCTCGGCCCAACTCGTCATGAAGGAGGGGCCGTTCACAAACTCATCCATACCTTCGATCATGGCTCTATGGTCGCGCACCGACGCCGTCACACGGGGTCAGACCCCGCGTGACGGAGGGTCTGACCCCGCGTGACGTGGTGCTATCGCCAGTCGGCAGCGGGGAAGGTGGCGCAGAACGTGTCGTGCAGCACGCCGTTGGTGCCGATGCCATTGCCAGCCGTGACCTGGGCGTTGCCTTCGAGGTCTGTGAACGCGCCGCCAGCCTCGGACAAGATCACGCCGATCGGTGCAACGTCCCATAGGTTGGCTCGTGGGTCGAGCATGGCTTCGGCTCGGCCAGAGGCGACCATGGCGTAGCCATAGGCATCACCCCAGGTTCGCAGGATCATGTCTTCGTCGAGCACCCGCTGCAGAAAGTCTTCGGGCCAGTACCTGACACTGCTGGTCATGACGTACGCGCCGTGGAGCGTTGACTTTTGACTGACACGGATCGACTCGCCGTTGCAGGTAGCGCCGTGGCCAACAACTGCTGACAACATCTCGCCAACGGCAGGCAGATTGAGCACACCGAGTACCGGTTCGCCATCGTCGATGACTGCCAGCAGGTTTGCGTACAGCGGCACACCAGCGGCGAACGACTTGGTGCCATCGATCGGGTCAATCACCCATTGGCGACCCGAGGCCGCATCTGTCGCGCCGTATTCTTCGCCCATGATGGCGTCGTTTGGGAACTCGGCGGCAATGGCATCGCGGATCAGACGTTCGGCACCTTGGTCAGCCTGGGTGACCGGCGTGCCATCTTCTTTGGCCACAATCTCAAGATCGGGCGAGCGGAAGAAACTCTGCGTGAGTTTGCCAGCAGCTTCGACAACTTCGAGTGCAAACGGAAGGAGGCTCGCTGCGGTCGTGCGATCAGAAGTCATTGCCGGAAACCGCCTGCACGATGAGCTCGAGGACATGACCGAGATAGCAGTACATCTCGAACAAGGCGAGACCCTCGTCGGTCGAGAAGTCGTCGAAGTCGCTCTCCTCAGTGACCCCAAGCCGGGTACCCATGAAGAGTCGCAAATGGTTGACCGCCTGCATCCACGAGATCATTTGATCTTCATCGAGGCGTTTCGCGTCGAGGGTCTTCATGACCGTGTCGAGCGCAGCGAGGTGGCCGTTCTTCAGGTCATCGCCGATCAACTCTGAGTATTCGTCGGCTGCCTTTTCGTGTTTCGGATACGGGTTCGGAAACATCCGCCACGTATCGGGATCATGATGCTCGACGAGTTCGCGCATTTGTGGCACGAGTGCTTCGAGCAGCGAACGGTCGTGTATCGGCAGCGTGACGCCGAACGAGCCGTCGCCATTACGACGGAAGGAAAGGGCCACTGGTATCGATCGCAGTCATGTTGCTGTTAGTCGTCTTGGCTGAGCGTGGCCCACAGGCCATGCTCATGGAGCCGGAACACGTCGAGTTCGCACTTCTCGCGAGGGCCGTTAGACACAACAGCACGACCCTTTTCATGAACGTCCATCATGAGCTTGGTCGCCTTCTCTTGGTCATACCCGAAGAGTTTCTGCAAAACGTGAGTGACGTAGCTCATGAGATTGATCGGATCGTTCCATACGAGCACGATCCAAGGCCGGTCCGGGTCGATGCTGGTATCGGCATCAACCGTTTCGGTCGGCATGGTGACCGGGGCTGTCATGACACCAGTATGGAAGGTTCACCGGCATGGATGCCACGTTTGTCGCCAAGTTCATCAGGTTCGGGCGACATATCCAGGTGAAACCACAACACAGCGATCCAGGTGAGGGTGGCTCCAACGATGTGGAAACCAACAAGAAGCACGGGAACACCGGTGAAGTATTGGGTATAACCGATGCCGGCTTGCAGGATCAGCGACAACAGCACAAGTCGCCCTCGCCACTGTTCCGCTTGTGGGGCGTTGGTCTTGTTGAGGTGCCACATAGCGGCGATCACAACCGCTACGAGGGCGATCACGATGCCGCCATGAATGCGGGCAACATTCGGCACATCGAAGGGCATGCGCTCGATGGGGTCACCGTCCTCGCTACCAGCGTGGGGGCCCGATCCGGTAACGAGAGTTCCTGCGGTAATTGCCGCGGTCGTGAGCAAAGTGATCGGCCATCGGTACCAACGGCCCGCGCGCTCTGGCGGCACCGGGTCATAGCCGGCTCGGGCGTGCAGGACGGTCGCGTTTGCCACCAAGACCATCGACAGCAAGAAATGGCTCATGACTACCCATGGATTCAGATGCGTCAGGACCGTGACCGCCCCGAGCGCAATCTGGCCTATGACTCCAGCGACCAGCCCCCATGACAGCAAGGTCAGGTCGCGTCGGCGAGGTTTGCGAAACAGTGATGCCAGGACGGCCACGATGACGGCCACCGCCACAAAGCCCGTGAACACCCGGTTGACAAACTCGATCATGGGGTGCAACGAGAAGTCGGCGATCAGCTGACCTTCTTCGCAGGTCGGCCAATCGCTGCAGCCGAGACCTGATGCGGTCAAACGCACGGCAGTTCCGGTAACCACGATCACGGCTAACGCCATAAGCGCTATTCCCGTGACCTGTCGATAACGAGCCGGAGTCACCCGTCTAGTTTGCCCCGATGGCACCGTCCTTCCCACGTTGCGCGAACGTGAAGCCGGACACGTCGCCTTTTCCGTCCAGGGTCATCTTCGGATAACGAACGCGTGCCTGGCACCGATTCGTTAGGCGGGACGTGCGGTAGGTCGTTTGATCGGGGTGATGTGGCACTGGCACAGCCAGGCATCAGTGTCGAGACGATGAAGTCCCCGGTGAACTACTCCATCTTGGTCCACCCACAGGTGCCAGCGAGTGGTGTGATGCGCCGGATGGACGACCGCCGTTGGTACGAAGACGATCTCTCGACAGACGAAATGGCAGCCACTGTTTCTGTGATCAACGCTGCTGTCCGGGCACGTAGAACGTCAGCGCGGCAAACGCCAGCGCACTTGGGATCACCACGATTCCGGTGGCTGTTCCTACCGACAACGATGTCGCAGTCAAACCGCCGACGACTGCTGGCACAAGAAGCCCCGTGACTCGTGACCCTGCGGTCAGCGCAGCGAGTCCAGCGCCTCGTTTGCCGGGTAGCTGCGCGGCGTCGTCGTAGAGCTTGGGGAAGAAGGTGGACACGCCAGCGCCAGCCATGACATAACTAGCAAGTACGGCGTACTTGTCGGGAAGCAGCGCCGCTCCAGTGAGCCCTGCGGTCGCTGCGAGCACGGAGATGCGAGCGAGTCGGTCATGGCCGAGTCGAACCTGAAGTGCATCACCGTTGAACCGGCCCGCGGTCATACCCAGCGTGAAGGCCACGAATCCGAGACCGGCAAAACCTGCAGATGTTTCGAAATCATCTCGCAGTCGGAAGGCCGCCCAATCGTTCGAAACCAGCTCCACCGATATCGCGAGGGCTCCTGCTAAGGCAAGGAGTAGCAGCGGAAGGCGACTGGTCCCGGCGATGCCACTGGATCCGATTGGTTTTCCCTCGGCATGTTCGTCGGTGCGCAACAAACCTCGACTAATGAAGATGAGAGCAAGTGACAGCACCATGGATACGCCAACAAGATGCACTTGTAGCGATACGTCGCTGGCCGTCAACCGGGCCGCGGCCAAGCCTCCAACCACCGTGCCCAGGCTCCAAAGGCCGTGCAGTCGGTTCATGATCGGCGCGTGGCGGCGGCCACTTAACCATGAACCCTGCAGATTCATGGAGACGTCAACAATGACATCGAGTGCTGCCATGAAGCCGAGTGCGATCACGAACACGGCCGGTGTTGTAGCAAACCCAATAAGTGGCAGGGTGAGTACGAGCAGGCACGCTCCGCCGATCAGCGATACCCGGGTCCCAAATCGATCCAGGATCCGGGCCGAAGCCAGACTGCCTGCGAGGCCGATGACCAGGGCGGTGGTCATCAGCGCACCAAGCACACCGGTCGATACGCCGATGCGGTCGCGGATCTCGGGAAGCCTCGGAATGAACGAAGCAAAGATTGCGCCATTCACGAAGAACTGCACTGCGACCGATGCAGTTGCTCGTCGGTCGCGAGCTCCAAATGACACGCCCGGGACGATAGTGCCGCAGCAAGAAATCCTGTGCCGTTTCAACGTTCTCGGCCCGGACCGGTTCATTGCGTCGGCTCACCAACAGGGGCAACGGGCCCAACTGGTTGAGTCGAGCCTCAGTTCTGGATCGCGGTTAGGTTGCCAGGCATGCAACTAGGGATGGTCGGATTAGGACGTATGGGTAATGGCCTGGTTCGCAGGCTGCAGTTGGCAGGTCATCAGTGTTTTGGGTATGACCGCAATGCCGAGGCCGTCATCGACATCGTCGAGGCAGGAGCGTCCGGTGCTGCCTCGATCGAAGAACTTGTCGGCCAGATGGCGGCGCCACGGGCCGTGTGGGTCATGGTGCCAGCGGCATTCGCTGGTTCTGTTGTGCGCGAAGTCGCCGCACTGCTCGAACCCGGTGACATCGTGATCGACGGTGGCAACAGCAATTGGCGCGACGATGTCGACTTGGCCGAGGAACTGGCTCCAACCGGTGTGCATTTCGTCGATATTGGCACGAGCGGGGGCGTACATGGTCTTGCGCGTGGGTTCAGCCTGATGATCGGGGGCTCCGATGTCGCGATCGAACATCTCACGCCGATCTTCGAAGATCT
>DNHM01000464.1:10782-14096 GCA_003485885.1 Acidimicrobiaceae bacterium | reverse complement strand
CCGATGCGTGATGGCAAGTACTACGAGTTTGCTATCGATGTTGGTGCGGTCGCCGAAGTGTGGCGCCGGGGGAGCGTGATCTCTTCATGGCTCGTCGATCTGACTGCCGAGGCGCTGGCTATGAGTCCCGAGTTGGCTGAATACAGCGGCCACGTCAGCGACTCAGGTGAAGGTCGATGGACCGCGCAGGCTGCAATCGATCTGGCTGTTCCTGCGCCGGTGATTACTGCATCGCTCACGTCCCGATTTGCTAGCCGCAACCAGGATGAATTCGCGAGCAAGGTGTTGTCGGCCATGCGTGCTGGCTTCGGCGGTCACCACGAGAAGAAGGCCCGAGAAGGATGACACTGCGAAAGATGACACCGCGAAAGAGGACACAGGCCAATTCGCATCGTGCTACGAGGTTGACCACATGAGCCCACATGCTGTCCAACGTTCGAACACCGTGATCTTGTTCGGGATCACTGGCGACCTGGCATACAAGAAGTTGTTGCCTGCGTTGTACGAACTCACCGTCGATGGCATTCGTCCTCGGGTGATCGGTGTGGCCCGCAGTGAGGGAGACGACGAAACGATGCGGGCGCGGGCCCGCAAGGCGCTTGCGCATCACGACTCGACCTTTGTCGACGATCTCGTCAGTCGGATCACCTATGTTCGTGGCGACTACACCGGATCCGAAACCTACGATCGGCTGGCTAAAGCCGTAGGCGAACACGAACCCGTGCCGGTTTCGTTTCTGGCTATCCCTCCAGCGTTGTTCGACGATGTCGCAACCGGGTTGGCCGAGGTCGGGCTCGATCGCGGTCGCATCGTGGTAGAGAAACCATTCGGGCGTGACCTCGCCTCGGCTCAAGAACTCAACGAAATATTGCATCGCCACTTCACCGAAGACGCGATCTATCGCATCGATCATTTCCTGGGTAAAGAAGCGGTCATGAACATGCTGGTGTTCCGGTTCGCAAACGCCATGCTCGAAGGTGTCTGGAACCGCCACCACATCAGCCGTGTGACGATCACCATGGCCGAGTCATTCGACATCGCTGGCAGAGGTGGTTTTTATGACGAGGTTGGCGCCATCCGAGACGTCGTCCAGAACCATCTGCTGCAGATGATCGCATTGCTCGCTATGGAACCGCCTGCCGACGAGGCCGCCGACTCGTTGCGCGTCGAAAAGGTCAAGGTGCTGCGGGCAATGCGACCTGGCGATCCGGCACGTTCTGTGCGGGGCCAGTATCTGGGGTACCTCGAAGAGGCCGGTGTTGAGCCCGACTCGCAGACCGAAACGTTCGTTGCCCTAGAACTGTTCATCGACTCATGGCGCTGGAGCGGCGTACCCTTCGCCATCCGTGCCGGCAAGGGTATGGCCGAAACGATCACCGAAGCAGTCGTCGAGTTTCGGCCTCCACCCACGGCCATGTTCGGCGGTGTCGACAAAATGGCTGGCTCAAGCATCCTTCGTTTTCGGATGAAACCCGATAACGCCATCACCTTGACGATGCAAGCCAAGACACCGGGCGACGAAATGATTTCCGCGCCGGTGGACTTGTCGGTCGACTACGGCGAAGCGCTTGGTGGCGCCGGCCCGGACCCGTATGAACGGCTTATCGGTGATGCGCTCGCCGGCGATTCCCGGTTGTTTGCCCACCAAGATGGTGTCGAACAGGCGTGGCGCATCGTCGATCCTCTGCTCGACATTGGTGACCCGGTATTGCAGTACAGCCGGGGCGGCTGGGGGCCACCCGAAGCCAACGCCATCAGCCCCATGACCTAGATCGGACAACGACAGCGCTTGGTTGTTCCAGCCGTCGGGTTACTGCTGCAGTTGGTCGACTGGGGCGTAGTCATCGCGCAACCAGTCTGCGCCGTCCCAGAACGCCACCGTCTCAGAGTCCGTGAACGTTCGGCTGCCTTTGCCTCGGATCGCGGGGCTCAGCGCTTGGCCATCTTCACTGGCGATGCCGAGGTCCGGCAGTTCCGACCGTGATGCAACAAGCATCACGTTCGAGAAGCCCTGGGCGGGTAAACCGTCTGGTGGAATGACCACCTGCACGTTGTCGAAGATTTGCATCAGGGTGGCGACTTCGGCTCGAGCGAAGTCGAACGAACCACCGTCGATGATGTTCATCACGTAGACGCCGTCGTTGGTCATGACTCGGTCGACCTCGGCCAGGAACTCTCGGGTCGTGAGATGCCACGGCACGGCTCGGCTCGAGAATGCGTCGCCAACGATGAAGTTGAAGCGGTCGTCGGTGAAGTCGCTCAGCGCCAACCTGGCGTCGCCAACCTGGACCTGAAACGTTTCGTTCTGCACCAGCCCCAGTTCGTCTTCGACCAGATCGACCAGTGCGGCGTCGATCTCGAGCACCACGTCGGTGCCACCGGGGCGGGTCTGTTGCAGATACCGAGGGAACGAGAAACCGCCGCCGCCAATATGTAACGAGTCGAGCGGGCCATCAGCCAAGGCGTCGGAAACTTGTGCGAACAATCGGATGTAACGAATGTCCAGATGTGTTGGATCATCGAGATCGATATAGGCATGACGCAGGCCGTCGAGATACAGGCTGCGCCCTCTGGGGTTGTCTTCGTCGGCCACGATGTTGGCGCAGAAGTAGCTCGTCTCGTATTCACACGTCGGGTTTGATGTCGTTCCGAGAAACGCAGCAGCAAGCACCAAGACGACGGCACTGGCCGTTGGTGCTTTCTTGGTGAAATAGCCGTGAGTGATCGCTCCTGCGATGACCAGCACGGCACCCAACGCCATCACGGTGAGTCGGGTGGGCAGCGCAGAGACCAAAATGAACCCAGTGATGAAGGTACCGGCGAGTGCCCCCAACGTTCCGGCTGCCGAAAGCCCACCGACAACAGCGCCGGTGTCGTCGAGGCTTCCCAAACGAAGCTTCGCGACCATGGGGGAGACTGCGGTGAGAACTGCGGCAGGTAGGAACAACGCTGCGGTGCTCAAGATGATAATGGCGAGTGTTCCGTCACCGAACTGAGGGCCAAGCGCACTGAGAATCGGAAGGACGAGCCAGGTCAACCCGCCCCCGATCGCCAACGATGCCCCGATCAGCGGCCTTGCGTCGCTGCGGTCGGCTAGCGCCCCGCCTGCCCATGCGCCGGTTGCGATACCCGCTAAGACGATGCCGATGATGCCGGTGAACGTCTCTAACGACACACCGACATAGGGCGCGAGTAGTCGGCCAGCCAGAATCTCAAGCACCAGAACAGCAGCCGAACTACCAGCGACAAGAGCTCGAGCCATTCCTGCGTTCACGCATTGGAGTATGCCGGGTAGTACGTGTTTGCTCCGCAGG
>DNHM01000464.1:0-10680 GCA_003485885.1 Acidimicrobiaceae bacterium | reverse complement strand
GTCCCGGTGAGTTTGGTGAACACCCTCGCCCAGATCACTGATATTGGGCCTCACTTGTGTCGCTGTACAACGCGAGATACACCCCGATGATCGATGCGCGATGGGCCACACGCGTCGGGAGCTCACTCGCTTTGGCGCGCTCATCGGACAAAAGACCGCAAAAGAAGGCCGCTATCAAGCCTCGCGAGGCCCATTGGCACGGTTAGCATCGTCAGCGATGGCAACGGTGCTGCAAACGAGCGATCCTGCAAGTCGGGGGACGCGCATCAAGGGTTTTGTGGCGCTTACGAAGCCTCGCATCATCGAGTTGCTGCTTGTCGAGACCGTGCCAGCCATGATCGTTGCGAAACGAGGGTGGCCCGGGCTGTGGCTCATCATCGCCACGGTTATCGGCGGAACCCTGGCTGCTGGCGGCGCAAACGCTGTCAATATGTATGTCGACCGCGATATCGACGCCATTATGGATCGCACCAAAGGGCGCCCGTTGGTCACCGGCGTGGTACAGCCCACCGAGGCATTGGTGTTTGCGTTGGCGCTCGAAGCCATTGCCTTTGTTTTCCTGTGGTACTTCGTCAACCTGATCAGCGCGGTGCTTGCCGTATCGGCCATGTTGTTCTATGTCTTCGTGTACACGCTGTGGCTCAAGCGCCGCTCTACCAGCAATATCGTGATCGGAGGCGCAGCTGGAGCTGTGCCAGTGCTGGTCGGCTGGACTGCCGTGACTGGTTCGCTCGATCTGACCGTTGGCCGCAACTGGGCACCGATCGTTCTCTTCGCGATCATCTTCTACTGGACACCTCCACACTTCTGGGCGCTCGCCATCAAATACAAAGATGACTACGCAGCCGCCGATGTGCCGATGCTGCCAGCGGTGGCCGATCTGGCCACCGTGACTCGCCGAATTGTCGGTTACACCGTGCTGCTATGGGCTCTGACGCTCGTATTTGGGCCAGTTGCCGACATGGGCATGATTTATCTTGTGTCGGCTGCGGTGCTTGGCGCCGTGTTTCTCGGGTACGCGATTCGTGTTGCCCGGGACCCGCAACCGGGGCCCGCAATGGCCCTATTTGGCTGGTCGATCACCTATGTCGTGTTGCTCTTTGGAGCAATGGCCGTGGACCAACTGGTCTAACTATGTACCGAGACCACAACTCCTCTCGAAAAAACAGCGCAATATCTCGCTTGTGCGGTTTTGAACAAGCGGGGTTTCGGTCGCTACAGTGCACCGTGCAGCGGTCCCCGCTGGCGTGCCGCTCCGGTCTTAGCATCGGCAGTAGCAATCGGGCTCTCCGGCCCGGCCGAACGTCCCGTACGACATCCTTGTACGACAGAACTGTCAACAACTCTTACGAACTGCACTTCGCATGACTCTCACTGAAATTGAGCCCGATGCCTCGGCGGCACCCGTAGCGGTGCGCGAAGCAATGGCCCCTGCGGTCTACGAACGGCTTCCCAACAACATCCTCGCCGATGGCGTGTCGAGCGGTGACCACAAGGTCATTGGTCGACTCTGGATCTTGGGATCGCTGCTCTTTGGCCTGTTCGCCCTCGTTGCTGATGTGCTGGTGCGCATTGAACGCGTCGATACCGACAGCGTTGCAATCTTCAGCAACGCGACCGTGTTTGAGCAGTGGTTCTCGCTGCAACGAGTGAGCCTGGTGTTCCTGTTCGTGATGCCGCTGCTGATCGGTATTGCCATGGTGGTAGTGCCGTTGCAGATCGGGGCACCCTCGCTGGCGTTCCCCCGAGCAGCCGCAGCCGCACTGTGGTCGTGGGCCGTTGCCGGCGTGATTCTGGTGGTTTCGTGGGCTGTCGACGGTGGCCTTGTCGAACGACCCGGTGCTGTAAGCCAATCAACACAACTCTCTATGCTGGCGCTGGCCGCAGTCGTGCTTGCGTTATTGATGGCCTCGTTGGTCATCGTCACCACGATCTTCACCGAGCGAAGCAAGGGCATGTCGCTCTACAACGTGCCGCTGTTCACCTGGTCCATGCTGGTTGCGGGCGGTATCTGGCTGTTGTCGCTACCAGTGCTGATTTCGAACCTGATGATCATGTGGATCGATGCCCGAGGCGAGGCTTCGCAACGTTTCGGTGATGCTGACCTGTATGAACAGATCAGCTGGGTCTTTGATCAACCCCAGGTCTTTGCCTTCGCTATTCCCGTGCTGGGCATGCTTGGCGAAACCGTGCCGGTCGCACTCCGCCGCCGGCTGAAGAGCTACGACATGGCCATGGTTGCCATCGGGGTCTTTGGTGCACTCAGCTTTGGTGCTTATGCCCAGACGTTCTTTAACCCCACCGCCAATACCACGTGGCTGTACGTTGTTGGTTCGATCACATTGATCCTGCCGATCTTGGCATTCCTGGGCTCGTGTGCCGTCACTGCCAAGGCTGCCGGACGTGCGCCCGAGCTCTCCGCTCACTTGGCGCTATCGGTTATGGCACTTGTTGCGCTGCTGCTCGCCGGAGCATTGGCGGCAGTGCGGGTGCTCGACAGCCTGCTCGCTCCCGTGATTGGTTTCCTCAACAGCATCGTCGGTTTCTTCCAGGGTTCCGGATCAGGATCTGGCGACGGCTGGGAATTCCTGTCCGACTTCGAGGGCTGGATCGATGACACCTTCGATGAGATCGCCGCTACCTCAGTCGCCAACGCGATGTTGCAGCTGGCTCTGATTGCTGGTCTTCTTGCCGGTGTTGCTGGCCTGTTCTACTGGTCATCGAAGATCTTCGGCCGCCGCCTGCCTTTGGGTATGGGCATGCTTGCTGGCCTGTCGCTGCTTGGCGGAGCGGTGCTGTCAGCGCTGCCCGACGCGGTCAGTGGCTTCCTTGAGCAGGAAGACTTTGTTGCGGCATATTCGGCACGCGACGGCGTCGAGGTCATGAACCTGATCAGCTTGATTGGTGCGCTCGGGGTATTCGCTGGCTTCGCCTTGGTCCTTCTCGCCGTGCCGGTCGCAGTGTTCTTCGGTAGCGACGACGACGACGAAGACATCGACAACCGCAATCCCGTTGGTGGTCACACACTCGAATGGCTCACCGAGTCGCCACCACCTGTTGGCAACTTCGATGGCCCCTACGTGGTCACGTCTGAAGCACCACTGCTCGACGACGACTTCGAGAATCCTTACGCAGAAGGGGCATCAGCATGAGCGGCACTACCTTTTCATCAACCGATCTGGCCCACGCGGTCGTTAGCGATGCGCCGGCGCCGTTCGTGCCTCGCAAACGCACCTTGCAGATTGGCACTGCAGCGTTCACCGCCATGTGGGTGATGTACTTCGGTGGCCTGTTCGCCACCTACGTCTCGTCCCGTAATGCATGGAACCTGGCCCAGGACGGCCGAGCGGCCGAGGGTGACACCCCGATCTCCTGGATTCCTGATTCTGCCCAAGTGGAACTCACCGCTCCCACGGTTATGACCTGGACACTGATCATGTCGATGGTCACCATGCAGTGGGCGGTGTACAGCTTCAAACGCAGCGATCGACGCCATGGAGTGTTGGCATTGGCCACTCAGGCCATGTTCGGCGCTGCCGTCATCAACCAAGTGGTCTTCCAGTGGAAGCAACTCGGCTTGGTCATCGATGACACCAGCGGCTCTTCGGCCGCAACCCTGATCTATGCGATTACCGCATCACACGTCGCCATGATTGTTGTGGCGATGTGTTTGCTGGCCTTTGCCGCCTTCCGAGCGCTGGCCAGTAGCGACACCAAAGACCACGTAGATGTTGTCGCTGCGGCTGCAACCTATTGGTACGCCATGGTTGCGCTGTATTTTGTCATCTGGATCCTGATCTTCATCACCAAGTAGGCAGCTGTGTTCACACCGGGATTCAAATACTTCGGCGGCCTTGCCGCATTCGGCCTTATCGCAGCGCTTGTGTATGGCCTGTCATCAGGTGACGCAACCGGCCCCGACTACTTCGGCTTTGTTGACCGCAACGCCATTGTTGGCCTCATCAGCCTCGGCTGGAAGGGCAATGTCGGTGCTGCGAGCGGCTTCATCGTGTTGATCTTCATGTCTATGAGCGCTGCGCTCGTAGGCGGAACTGCCGTCGCCTTCCGCGACGCCGACGTCGAATCGGTCGCCGAACTTGGCGATACACCCTCGGTTATGCCGTTTGCTCAGCGCCCCACTGCGCCGAGTTGGTGGCCAGCAATCACCGCTATCGGTGTTGGTGTCCTCCTCGTTGGTTTGGTCATGGACACTAAGGCGTACTGGATTATTGGTCTGGTGCTGTTGTCGGTCGTCGCGATCGAATGGGCGCTCAGTTCATGGGCGGACCGTTCTACGGGTGATGCAACAACGAACGCGGCGTTGCGTGACCGAGTTGGCGCATCGTTTGAGATTCCTGTGCTTGGGTTGGCTCTTGGTGCGGTTCTTGCACTGTCGATCTCCCGCATGTTTCTTTGGGGCACCGGCAACGCAGCGGTCCTCATCGCTGGTGTGCTTTCGGTCGTTATTCTTGCCGTTGCCCTGCTTGCAGTGTTCAAGCCCCAAATCGGCCGGCGCACCATTTCGGCCATCGTTGGCGTCGTTGCCGTCGCCATTATTGCCCTGGGTGTAGTGACAGCTGTCATAGAGCCCCGAGTCGGACATCATGGCGATGAGCACGGCGAAGAGTCCCACGCGGAAAGTACTGTTGAAGGCGAATGAGAAGGTTGATGAAATCGCATACGCCACTTGGTGAAACGCCACCATCCGAAGTGTCTGAGCCTCGAACCGGGTCTCGGCGGACGAACCGCCGGGTTGCCTTTGTCGTCGCTGGTCTTGCTTTAGTCTTAGCGGGTTGTGGCGATCGCCACCTCTCGACCATGGACCCCGAGAGTCCTATTGCTGAGAAGCTCGATACCTTCCTGGTGTGGCTGCTTGTTGCGGCTGCCGTGGTCTTTGTGCTGGTGCAGGGTGCAGTGATCTACATGGCGCGGCGTTTCGGCGTCAAGGCTGACGACGAGTCGCTGCTGTACGCAGACGAAGAATTTCCCGAGCAAATTCACGGCAATACTCGCCTCGAAATCGGTTGGACGATCCTGCCGACCGTGATTATGGCTGTTATCGCCTTCTTCACACTTGGTTTGCTGTTTGAACTCGACGATGTGTCGGCAACCGATGACCGTCAGATCCAAGAAGTTGTGGTCGTCGGTCAGCAGTGGTGGTGGGAATTCCAGTACCACCTCGACGACGACGGCATCCCCGACATCGTGACCGCAAACGAACTTGTCTTGCCCGTTGGCGAAGAAGTGCAGCTGCGAGTTACGAGCCGCGACGTCATCCACTCGTTCTGGGTCCCGGCCCTCAACGGCAAACGTGATGCCGTACCCGGTCGTTACAGCCCATGGACAATCGAAGCGGGCAACCCTGGCCGTTTCCCGGGCGAATGCACCGAATTCTGTGGTCTCTCCCACGCCTACATGGAAAAGTTTGCCGTGGGCATGCCACTCGACGATTGGAAGACCTGGGCTGCAAATCAGCAGCTCGACGCAGTAGTGCCCGAAGAAGGCACCGCCGAGTTCGCCGGTTGGGAAGTCTTCAACAACCAGTGCGCTTCATGCCATGTGATTAATGGCTTGACCTCACACACCGCAGATGGTTCGCTCGACGACTTCTCGTTGTACTCGAACCTGCTCGCTGGTGCGTCTGGTCTCGAGGCAGTCCGCCAACGGCCGCCGGCACAATACATCGACCCAAGCCCTGCCGAAGGCAATTCGATTCAGCTTGCGGGCGCTGCGCCCAACTTGACCCATCTGCAGAGCCGATCATCGTTTGCTGGTGGCATCTTCGAGCTATACGAAAACTATGACCCGTCTCGAGAGCCAAACGTCGATCCGGGCTGCGTCGACAATGGCAACTGTTCGATTTCGTACTCTGAACTCGCCGAACGGGGCCGACTCAATCGAGGCGCACTCGAGGCGTGGATTATCAACGCTCCTGAACAAAAAGCCAACGCCTGGGACAGCCCAACCGGGCAACGAGGCATGACACCGTTTACCTCATTGTCGGCCGAAGAAGTCGACAACCTGGTCGAATTCCTGACGAACATGACCTACGCAGAAGGGGAGGAGTAACCCATGGCTATTACCGAAGATCGCCCGCTCGCACTCGAAGCAGGCACCGTCAACAAGGTCGCTGAGCGGCCACTTGGTGCACTCACCCGCCCTCAAAGCGATGTTGGCTGGGCGAGCTGGTTCACGACCGTCGATCACAAAAAGATCGGCATTATGTACGGCGTTGGTTCGCTGTTCTTCTTCCTATTCGGTGGCGTCGAAGCGCTGCTGATTCGCATCCAATTGGCAGCACCAGACGGCCAGTTCCTGTCTGAATCGCTGTACAACCAGGTATTTACCATGCATGGCGTGACCATGATCTTCTTGGTGATCATGCCTATGGCGGCGGCGTTCGCGAACTATCTGCTGCCGCTGCAAGTTGGTGCCCGAGACGTTGCGTTCCCTCGACTCAATGCCTTCAGCTTCTGGTGCTGGCTCGCCGGTGCCATCTTCCTGAACACCTCATGGTTCCTTGGTGGCGCTCCCGATGGTGGTTGGTTTGCGTATGCACCAAATACCTCGGTGACCTTTGCCCCCGGCAACGGCATGGACTTCTATGCAATTGGCCTACAGATCGCTGGTATCGCCTCACTGGTTTCGGCCATCAACCTGATCGTGACCGTGCTCAATATGCGAGCGCCGGGTATGACCCTATTGAAGATGCCGATCTTCACCTGGATGATGCTCGTGGTGCAGTTCCTGCTGCTGTTCGCCGTTCCGGTGATCACGATCGCACTGTTCCTGCTCACCTTTGATCGCAGCTTCGACGCCAACTTCTTTAATGTCGAACAGGGCGGTAGCCCACTGCTGTGGCAGCATTTGTTCTGGATCTTTGGCCACCCTGAGGTCTACATCTTGATCCTGCCGGCCTTCGGCATCATCTCCGAGGTCATCCCAACCTTCAGCCGTAAACCAATCTTCGGCTACCCGTTCATGGTCGGTAGCGGTATCGCTATTGGTTTCATGGGCTGGGGTGTGTGGGCCCACCACATGTTCGTGTCGGGCCTTGGTCCTATCTCGGTCGCAGCATTCTCGATGTCCACCATGTTCATCGCCGTTCCGACGGGTGTGAAGATTCTGAACTGGCTCGCCACCATGTGGGGCGGTCGACTGCTGTTCAACACACCAATGTTGTTTGCCACCGGCGTTATTGCCATGTTCACCATTGGTGGCCTGTCTGGTGTGACCCACGCGGTTGCACCATCGGACACCCAGCAGACCGACACCTACTACATCGTGGCTCACTTCCACTATGTGATCTTCGGTGGCGCACTGCTCGGCATGTTCGCTGGCTTCTACTTCTGGTGGCCCAAAGTCTTCGGCCATAAGCTGAACGAGAAGTGGGGCAAGATCAACTTCTGGCTCATGCTTATTGGGTTCAACATGACTTTCGGTCCTATGCACGTGCTTGGGCTCCAAGGCATGGCCAGACGCCACCACAGTTATGCCTCTGAAGATGGCTTTGGCTTCTGGAATGGCATCGTTTCAGCTGGTGCGTTTGTGATCGCACTGGGCACACTCGCCTTCTTGATCAACATCTGGATCTCGGCTCGCAGTGCTAAGAAGAATCCAGTCGAGGTGGGTCCCGATCCATGGGATGCCCGTTCACTCGAATGGTCAACCGCATCACCAACGCCGGTCCACAACTTCGACGTCGATCCTGTTGTTGAGTTCCAGGACGACTGGTGGCACCGCAAGTGGGGCAAGAACGAAGACGGCAAGATTGTCCGTAAGGCATACCCCGAGGACATCGCCCAAGACGGCAGCGCCACCGATGTGCACCTGCCATCGCCGTCCTATTGGCCACTGGTGCTTTCACTCTCGTTGCCGGTCATCGGTTACGCAGTGATCTTCACCTTCTGGTTGCTGATTCCTGCTGGTGCACTGTTCTTGGCTGGTTTCCTTGGCTGGGCACTTGAGCCTGCCGACGATCCTGAAGCTGCACACGGCCACGACGATCATGGACCCAACGACGCAGACGCTTCGGCCGACGCTGAAGCCGAAGGAGCCTCTCATGTCTGAGGCAATCGCAACCAAGTCGGACCAGGCAGTCGATGATCATGGGCACGACGCAGGTCACGGCACCACCACCGGTATCTCCAACAACAAGTTGATGATGTGGGCGTTCCTCGGCAGTGAATGTCTGCTGTTCGGTGCGCTGATCTCTACCTACCTCCTGTACAAAGAGCGGTTCAACGGATTTGCCGAAGGTCTAGCACCGTTCGCAGAAGATGGGCGCAACATCGGCCCTCGTTTCGGCGGCTCAGATGGCGAAGGTGTGTTCGACATCCCGTTCACCTCCATCTCGTCGTTCGTGCTTCTGGCAAGCTCGCTTACCATGGTGCTGGCACTCTCCTCGATTCGCCGGGGTGAGTACCGCAACTTCCGCATCTGGACGCTGACGACTGCAGCCCTTGGTTCGGTCTTCATCGCCGGCCAGATCTACGAATTCACCGAATTCGTTGAAAAGGGCCTGGGCTACTCGACCAACATCTTCGGTTCTGCGTTCTTTACGCTTACCGGTTTCCATGGCGTGCACGTGACCATCGGTATCGTCATGCTGCTTGCGACCTACATCATGCACAAGCAAGGTCGCTTAAACCAGGACAAGGCCGAGACGGTCGAAATCGTGGGTTTGTACTGGCACTTCGTCGACGTGGTGTGGATCTTGATCTTCACTGTCGTCTATCTCTTCCCGCAATAGGGGTTTCTCGTGACCAACTCGATGACTGACACCGCTGTTGATGCCGCTGTAGACGCGCACGACGACGACCACCACCCCAGCGATCTCTTCTATGTGAAGATCGCTGGCATATTGGCGCTGTTCACTGCGCTCGAAGTCGGCACCTACTTCATCGAAGATTCCGTCGACCCTTGGTTCCTCTACTTGTCCCTGTCGGTGCTGATGATCATCAAATTCGCGATGGTTGCGGCCTACTTCATGCACCTCAAATACGACACACCGTGGTTCCGGTACCTCTTTATTGCTGGCCTCGTGCTTGCCATGGGTGTGTACGCAATCTTCTTGTTTGCGTACGACGTGTTCGGACTCGGTTAGTCGTGTTCTTGGCCGCCGATGCAGATATCTGGCGGTATCAACCACACCCTGAGGTGTGGCTCATTATCGCGGTAGTAATCGGCTTTGGTTACTGGGTGAGGCATGTTCTTGGTCCAAAGGCTGTTGCCGAGGGCGAACCGGTCGTCACCCGCCGTCAGACGATCTATTTCATCGTTGCGGTCTTGCTGCTGTGGGCGTCGAGTGACTGGCCGATGCACGACATCAGCGAGGAATACCTCTACGGCGTGCACATGATCCAGCACATGTTGATCACCCTGGTGATCCCTCCGCTCTTTCTGCTTGCAGTTCCCGAATGGCTGGCACGTCTGATCGTGAGTGCCGATGGAACGAGCGGCGTCTGGATCAGGCGACTGACACGCCCCGTGGCGGCAGCGGTGTTATTCAACGTCTTGATCGCAGTTACCCACCTCAAACCGGTGGTCAACTTCTCGATTGAGAACGGCGTCTTCCACTACGTCGTGCATCTTTCGGTATTCACCGGTGCGTTGCTCATGTGGATGCCGGTGGTAAGTCCACTGCCCGAGCTGCGTGCGAGTTATCCGGGCCAGATGATCTTCCTGTTTCTGAACTCGGTGCTGCCAACGGTTCCGGGTGCGTTCTTGACCGTTGCCGACAACCCGCTGTATCGGGTGTACGACCACGATGTTCGGCTGTGGGGTATCAGCACAGTCGCTGATCAGCAGGCGGCGGGCCTGATCATGAAACTCGGCGGAGGTTTCTATATCTGGGCGCTGATTACCTTCCTGTTCTTCCGGTGGGTCAACCGCAACGACAGAACGCTGCGACCAGGTGCAGCAGACATCGTTACTGAACCCGCATTCGTTGTCGACAACGACCACGACAACCTGACCTTCGAAGCCGTGCAGTCTGCCTTTGACCGCGCTGGTGAACCGGTCGCCGAGAGCTGACGTTACACCAGCAGTAAGGCGCCTCTGGTAGGGCCCCTCTCGTAAGGACCCAGAGTTAACACAGGGTTTCTAGACCAAACGGCTCATGTAGCGCGAGGTTTGGCCGATTGAGTTGGGTGAATGAAACCGTCAACGGACCGGTCGACCCGCTGCGAATTTCGGACCTGGTGCCCTTGCGTCGGATGTTGGGAACTGACTCGGTGGTCATTCGGGTGAACCCCGATGGCAGTTTTGCCCCGTTCGAGCGGATGCCTTCGTTTTTCTTTGAACGGCCGATTCAACAACTCTCCACCCCTGAGGTTGCTGGTCGTTTCGATGGGGCGTGTCGTCGTTCGATTTCGGAGTCTCGGTCGGTCGCGTTCCGGCCGTCCGAAACGTCGGCCGACGAAGTCATGATCAATCCAATCCTGGATGACGCAAGCTCCGCATGCCGGTTTCTCGTCTGTTGGGTTCGACACACCGACGTGTTTGATCCTTCTGCTGATGGCCGTTCCTGGGGAGACCTCGTGCTCGACGACGTTGTGACCCGTTACCGCATGCGCACCGATCATGGGGCGGTTGTTATTGAAGCAGCCCCATGGTGGTCACCTGCAGGTGGTGAGTTACTTGAACTGTGGCCGCAGCACGCACACGTTTCAGCTATGG